>JBFFIS010000052.1:0-10756 GCA_041556375.1 Desulfurivibrionaceae bacterium
GATCAACATCATCTGACAAAAGATGGGTCAAATATGGCGGAGAGGGAGGGATTCGAACCCTCGATAGCTATTAACTATACACACTTTCCAGGCGTGCTCCTTCGGCCTCTCGGACACCTCTCCGCATCGTCTGAGAGCGACGAAGCCGTCTCAAATCGAGGTCGACAATGTACCCGGTTGTCTTTTCTTTTGAAAGAGTTTTTTTCAGGCTTCTTTTTTTTAGGCAAACTCTCGGCAACAACCAGCGTCTGCAAGCCTCGCCCTCGGACTGATCAGGATGATTTCCGGCGGCGGGCCCGAAAAAAATCTTTGAGCAGGGTCGCGGCCTCAAGGGCCAGAACACCGCCCTCCACCTCGAGGGTATGGTTCAGCACCTCATCACAACCCACCTGGTAACACGACACCATGCCGCCGGCCTTAGGGTCTTCAGCGCCGTAGACCAGGCGTTTGACCCGGGCCTGGACCAAGGCGCCGGCACACATCACGCAGGGTTCCAGGGTGACGTAGAGGGTGGTGTCGGCCAAGCGGTAATTGCCGAGCTTATCACCGGCGGCCCGCAGGGTGAGAATCTCGGCGTGGGCCGTAGGGTCGTTAAGGGCAATGGGACTGTTGCCGGCCCGGGCCAGAACCTCGCCATTCTCCGCCACCAGCACGGCACCGATGGGCACCTCTCCGCGCCGGGCCGACTGCCGTGCCTCCTCCAGAGCCAGGGCCATAAAGGCCTCATCCCTGGCCAGCACCGGATTTACCGCAAAGGGCATAAAAGGGTTATTCTCCCTGTTGGCGCTTGAGGCGCTTGACATAGTTGGCGGCTTCCCAACCGGCCACGCAGCCATCACCTACGGCCTTGGCCATCTGGAAGGGCTGACCGGCAATATCACCGGCAGCATAGACCCCGGGGATATTGGTTTCCATCTTCTTATTGGTGTCGATATAGCTGAAGGTCTCCATGTCAAGCTGGACACCGATGGCGGTGGCCAGCTCCATGGGACCTTTGGAGCCAAGCTCAATAAACACCCCATCTGTCTCCAGACTGCTGCCGTCATCGAGAACAACGCCTGTAACAGCATTTTCACCGACGATCTCCTTCACCCAGCTATCATGTTTAATGGCGACCGAGCTTTCTGTGAGGCGCTGGCGCATGGTTTCAGAAACGGTGAGGTTTTTGCAGACCAAGGTCACCTCTGAGGCGTAGTTGGTCAGGGTGATGGCGCCGTCAACAGCGGCGCTCTCGTTGCCCACCACCACCACCTTGGCATTGCGGTAAAAATTGCAGTCGCAATCGACGCAATAACTGACGCCCTTGCCGGCCAGTTCCTTTTCGCCAGGCACCTGGAGCTTCTTCTTAGAGGTGCCGATGGCAATGATGACGCTGGTGGCATGGAAACTCTTGCCCTCGGAACGCACCAAAAAACCTCCATCCTCGGGCTCAACATGAAGAACGTCTTCCTCAACCAAACGGGCGCCGAAACTGGTGGCCTGGGCAATGCCGATCTCAATCATCTCATGACCATCGGTGACGCCACCGACGCAGAGATAATTTTCCACATGGGCCCGATAAATAGCGCTGCGCTCCGGCCTGCCGACAATAACCACCGAGGTCTTTTTCCGCACAGCATGTACCGCCGCCTGCAGACCGGCAGGACCTGCGCCCATAATCAACACATCAACCGCTTCTGACATACCAAGCACCTTATTTTCCTAGTCACTTCTTCCTGGAGAAAACCCCATGAAAAGAATGTACATAATTTATAGCAACATCACTAACAGCTCTGGCCACCTCAGACAGAGGAGGCAGACATAGACCATCCGGTTAATCCGCGAAAAAGTGCCATAAATTCAGGAGCAAAGGGGCTACCATTTTTGACCTTTTTCATATAAGATGCACCATACTTACGCCCCCGTTAAATGTCAAAAAGGAAAAGGTTCGCCGTGAATTTTCTCGCCGATCTCCACATTCACTCCCCCTACTCCCGGGCCACCAGCAAGAGTTCAAACCTGGCCGGCCTGGCGGCCTGGGCCCAGGTCAAGGGTATCCATGTCCTCGGCACCGGCGACTTTACCCACCCCGGCTGGTTTGCCGAACTGGAAGACCAGCTTGTTCCAGCCGAGCAGGGCCTTTTCCGCCTCAAGGAACCGGCTGTCCCTCCGGCCCTGGCCGGCACAACCCCTGCCCCCCTTGACAGCCGCTTTGCCCTGACCGCCGAGATCAGCTCCATCTATAAACGCCACGACAAGGTGCGCAAGGTCCACAATATCATCTTCTGCCCCGATCTTGAGTCGGCCCGGGCCTTTAACGCCCGCCTGGCCGCCATCGGCAATATCCACTCCGATGGCCGGCCCATTCTCGGCCTCGACTCCCGCGACCTGCTGGAAATTGTCCTTGAGGAAATCCCTCAGGGCTTTCTGGTGCCGGCCCATATCTGGACCCCCTGGTTTTCCATCTTTGGCTCCAAGTCCGGTTTTGACACCATCGAGGAATGTTTTGGCGACCTGAGCGACCATATCTTTGCCCTGGAAACCGGCCTGTCCTCCGACCCGGACATGAACCGTCTGATCTCCGGCCTGGACCGCTTCACCCTGATGTCAAACTCCGACTGCCACTCGCCATCCAAGCTAGGCCGCGAGGTCAACCTCTTTGACTGCGAGCTCTCCTTTGCTGCCATGCGTCAGGCCCTGGAGGACCCGAGCCAAGGTTTCAGCGGCACCGTCGAGTTCTACCCCGAAGAGGGCAAATACCACCATGACGGCCACCGCAAATGCGGCGTCTGCTTTGATCCGCTCACCACCAGGGAGCATGACAACATCTGTCCGGTATGCGGCAAACCACTCACCGTCGGTGTCAGCCACCGGGTCATGGAGCTTGCCGACCGCAACACCCCACTCTACCAGGAACAGGCGCCTGGTTTTGAGAGCCTCATCCCCCTGCCGGAAATCCTCTCAGAGCTCCTGGGCGTCGGCCCGGCCAGCAAGGCTGTTTTAAAACAGTATGCCCGCCTCATCGGCAAATTCGGCTCCGAATTCCGCCTGCTCCGCGAAACCCCTGTCGAAGAGATCAGTCAAGACTCCACCCTCCTTGGCGAAGCCATCAAACGGGTGCGGCAGAGAAAGGTGATCAGGCAGGCAGGTTTTGACGGTCAGTTCGGCATCATCCATGTCTTTGACGACGGCGAAATCGACTCCCTGGCCGGGGCCAAAAGCCTCTTTACCACTGAGAAGGTACAGCGGAAGACCAAAAAGAAAGGCCTGAACAAGGTGGAGCCGAAGCTCTTTAGCCCCCTGGCAACTGACACACCCCAGAGCAGCAAACAAACAGCAGCCAAACTCAATACCAGCCAGGATGCCATTGTGAGCTGCCCCAGCCGCCACATCATGGTTTCGGCCGGACCGGGTACCGGCAAGACCTTTACCCTGGTTGAGAGAATGGCCCGGCTGCTCACCGACGGCCTGCAACCAAAGAACCTCTTTGCCATCACCTTTACCAACAAGGCGGCTACCGAGATCAAAGAACGGCTACTTGCCAAGATGGGCCCAGGGGCAACGGACGTTTTCAGCGGCACCTTTCACACCTTCTGCCTCCACTGGCTACGCAAGGCCCAGCCGGCCCTTACGGTTATCGGCGACGACAGCAGGCAACTTCTTATCAAACAGCTCTTTGCCAATCTCAACCACCAGGAACGCAGCCAGATACGGGCCGAGATCATCAGCCATTTCCACTTCCTGGCCACCCGCAGTCAGGGCCTGCCGGCCTCGGCCCAGGTCCAGTGCTACCTCAATCATCTTGAGGAAATTGTCGCCATTGACCTCGACGCCATTATCCCTACCTTTCTCGCCTGCCTGCACGATGCCGACTTCAAAAATATGGTTACCAGGGAGGTGGGCTGCCTCTGTGTCGATGAGTTCCAGGATGTCAACCGAGCCCAGTATGACCTGGTCTGCGCCCTGGCCGACACGGCCGAGGTCTTCGCCATTGGTGACCCGGACCAGGCCATCTACGGCTTTCGCGGCAGCAACCTCAAGTTCTTCTTCCAATTTGTCAAAGACAACAATGCCACCGAGCTACAACTGAGCACCAACTATCGCTCCCGGCCGCACATCTTAAAAGCGGCTGCCGCCCTTATCGCCCATAACAGCCTGCGCAGCGACATAGTCCTTAAGCCCCGCCACAAGCAGACCGGCTCCCTCCACAAACTGGCCCTGGACAACGCCCAGAAGGAGGGCCAGGCCATTGCCCACACCATTGAAAGACTGCTGGGCGGTACCAGCAGCCTCACTGTCGACCAAGAGGGCGCTGGCGACTTCACCTTCAAGGACATTGCCATTCTCTTTCGCATGGGGCGCCAGGCTGCCATTCTCGCGGCCGAACTGGAGAATCGCGGCATCCCTTTTCAGCAAAGCGGCGCCACCCCCTTCTTCATGAAAGCGGAAGTCCGGCCCCTCTACCTTTTCCTTCTGGCCGTAACCAACAAGGCCACCATCGCCGACAATTTGCTCCTCCTCGGTGCCCTCAAAGGCATTGGCCACACTACCCTGGATCTTCTTGAACAGAAAATCCCGGTAACCAGCCATGACATCTGGCAGGAGCTCACCCATATCGAGATCCCCCATGGCGCCATGGAGAAGATCGCCGCCCTCCACGAAATCATGGCCCTCTACAAAGAGGGGGCCCAGAATGACGGCAGCCACGGCCTCGCCCAGGTTGGCCATTTTCTCGGCCTTGATCTGGATCATCCCTTGGTAAAGAAATTTATCGACTTTGCCCGGGCCTTGGGCGGCATGGAAGCGGTGGCCAACCACTTCCTCAGCCATGCCGAGGCCACCGTCTATGACGAACGGGCCGAGGCCGTGTCGCTGATGACCATGCACAGCGCCAAGGGGCTGGAGTTTCCGGTGGTCTTTATTGCCGGTCTTGAAGAGGGCATCTGCCCCTACATCTCCACAGGCAGTGACCTTGAGGAGGAGCGCCGCCTCTTTTATGTGGCCATGACCAGGGCCAAGGAAAAACTGTTTTTAACCAGGAGCAAAACGAGGCACGGTTCCGACTGTGAGGCCTCACGCTTCTTAAAAGAACTGCCAGCCCAGCTCTTCACCAGCCAAGACAGGCCGTCTACCCCAAAGAAGAAAAAAACAGCGGTGCAGTTAAAATTATTTTAAAGATCTTTTCTGGCTACAGAATCATTCTTCTTCAACGTTGGAACGTATGGACACCCCTTCTCAAAAACTTCTCAAAATAGGCAAGGCCTCGGTGGGCCTTATCGGTCTTGACCCTGCCCTGCAAAAGGCCATGGCCGACAACCTCAGCCCGGAAGAGGCCGAAGAGTTTCTCTTTGCCGCCATTGCCAAGCTCAACTATGTGCCGGCCAGCGCCCAGGACAACTACAGAAAGGCCCTGCGCCGCGAGTATGAGCGCCGGCTCTCCGGCGAAGCGCTGGAAAGCGATGTCCTTGAGATCCGGGTCTTCGGCAGTGGCTGCGTAACCTGCGATAAGCTGGCCGCCCAGATGTTTGACATCCTCCAGCGCCTCAACCTGGTGGCGGATATTGAAAAGATATTTGACCTTGATGAGATCTGGCGCCACGGGGTGATCAGCCCGCCAGCCCTGATGATTAACGGCGAACTCCTCTGCCAGGGCAGGATGCCCACCCCGGCCGAGATCGAGCAATGGCTGCGGGATCGCCAGCAGTAAAAGCCTGACTCCAACTACAAAAAAAGGCCGGGGCGCTTGCGCACCCCAGCCAGTTAGGAAGGAAGGTATCCAGACAGCCAAGAGCTGCCTAAATCTTTTTGCACTCCATCATCTTATTGAGCAACAACCGGGGTATAGCGGATAACCATATTGTCACCGACAAAGGTATCATCGATGGTGATCCAGAAGTTCAAACCCAGATTGGCTGCATCTTCAACATAATCCATGTACATGGGGTTGGTCTCAACACCGGCTTCAACTGCGGCAATGGCGGCAGTGATGCTGTTGTACACAGGCTGACCAAGAGCAGTCTCAAGATCGCCAAGGGCCTCAGGCGTTCCAGGATTAACACCGCGATGGGTGACCCAGGTGCCATCACAGGTAAGACCTGTGATATCGTCACCGGTATGGGTGCCGACATGAACGAGGTTGGCGCTATCGGCACAGTTGCCCATCAGGTGGTTATCGGTATTGATATCACCGTCATCATCCCAGAAGATGGCAATGGGGGCACCAGCACTGTTTACCCAGTTGCCGAAAACCCTGGTGTAGGTGTCAGAGATACCGGTACTGGTAATGGTATTCTCATTGGCAGCCATAGAGGAAATCATCCGCTCAGTGGGGTTGAAATAACCCGGTTCCGGATGGTATTTATCGGCCGGGCCGGCAAGCCCTTGGGCCCAGTTGGCTGAAAAGATCAGATCCTTCTGGGTGTCGGTGGTAACGGTGGTTGACCACATATTGCCTTTATTATCAGAGAAACCGAGGCCATCACCATTGCCAGAGGGCACGAAGTTCCCTGCTGCATCTCTGGTCCCAAGCTCAATGGTGAATCCTGACCAGCGGTCCGCCACGGTGGCGTCGGTCAATTTCTGCAGCATGCGGTAGGAGGTGGTCGGGCCGGAGATCACATCAAAATCAACCTCCACAGGGGCACTTACCGTATTTTTCACCTTGGTACGCTTACTGGACTGCAACGGATCCGAGCATTGCTTGTCAGAAAGATCATAAGGATTATAACCGGTGGTCATAAGACAGTTGGTACCATCCTGGTCATCACCGTTCACCACCTTAAGACCATCGGGCTGCACATCGCCATGCTTCCAGACAATCCTGCCATTTGTTGAGCCATCTGCCTTATAGATGATACTGTTATACGTGGTAAAATCCACGTACGGACCAGGATCGGTAACCACATTGGTCTTGTCCCAACCTGTGATAGTACCGGCAGAGGCGAAACCGGCGGACATCAGGCCAAGTGCTGCTGCCGTCAAAATTACTTTCTTCATTGTATTAACTCCACGCCATTACATGTTCTTCTCATTATGCAAGTCCAGCTTGCACTCTTCTCCAAAAAAGGAATGGCCATTCCAAGTAACGTCTTATCTGAGCCTGTGTTCGACCGGGGTATGTTTCACAAAAACTACCAGCCGCGACTTGTTTTGCTACCAGAAGACGTTGTTTGTTCCCTAGTGCAACGTTGCAGCCACACCTGGTTTTTTTATTATTTTTTTCAGAAAATAGTCAGCAACTCTCTGTTTTTACGCACATAGTTTTTCAAAAAAGCCAGCGCACCCCCTACCTAGTCATCCGTAAAGCCTATCGCCGGCACCCCACAGCAGCTACTGAGCTGGTGACCAGGAAATAACTGCGGCATTTCGACATGTTACACTTTGTCGCACCTGCACCTTTTGCCACATTGACAAGACAAGCTGCCGTTCACAGACCTTCGCCACCCATGCTTGGACATGGAACGATTGGCGCGCAGAAGGAGCATAAAAAATCAGTACATTTTTGACTGACCAAAATGCTACCATGAGGGAAGGGAGGGGAAGCCGTGTCCTATTCGAGAAACGACATCATCGACTATATTACCGCCTATGCCGGAGCTGATCGGCTGCCCAAGAAGTTTAAGATCATCACCGACACCAGTGATTTCTTCGCAGTGGAGTATAACGATGTGGTTGTGCTCGACGATATCCCCTTCTGGATAAAGCGCTACGAGAAGGAAGGGCGCTTCGGCATCGACGACCAGCCCAAATACTGGGTGAGGCGGGCCATCGACCTGCGGGATGGCAGCACCAAGATCCTCAAGCTCGTCTTCCATGAGGAGTTTGAGACCAAGATCGGCGATGTCGCCATAACATGCTTTCGCAGCCCTAAAAAAGAGGCGCGCATCCTGGGGCTGGTGGCCAACAACCCCCAATTCATGCACGGCACCTGGACCCTGGACTCGGCCGGCAATAATGTCCGCATTCTGGAGTTTATCTACGGCCGCACCTTGGACAAGCTTATTGATGATCTGGGTGACGACCACCACGACTACTTCCACAATCACTTCCCAGGTCTGCTGGCATGCTATATCGAACTTGTTAAGGCCATCAAATTCCTCCATGACCAGGGCGAAAAGCATGGCGACATCCGCCGCGACCATATTATCTGGGACCGTGAACGCCAGGTCTACCGCTGGATCGACTTCGACTACAACTACAAGCACGGCGAGTCCATGTTCGGCTTTGACCTCCACGGCCTGGGCAACATTCTTATCTATCTTGCCGGCCGTGGTGACGTCCTGGTGCCGGAACTCTACCAGCATCAGCGCCCGCTTTTTGACAGCCTGTGGGGTGAAGACCTTAACGTTTCCTATAAAAACCGGGTGGCCAACCTGGCCAAAATCTATGCCTATATTCCAGCATCTTTAAACAGGGTTTTGCTCCACTTTTCCCAAGGGGCGAAAATATTTTACGAGACCACCGACCAGATGCTCGACGACCTGGCCACCGCCACAATCGACCTTAGTAAAGAGACAGGGAGGAGATGATGGCTTCAACAGATTTCAGTGATCTTGCCCGCCGTGACAGCGAACGCCACCTGCTGGCAGCAGTGGATGATTCAGAAAACTCCAAACGGACCGTGCTCTACCTGGCTGATTTCTTCGGGGACTACCATGATGTCTTTATCACCCTGCTCACCATCATCCCGGAACCGTCTGAAGATTATTTTGCCACAGATGACGAACGCCAAACCTGGCTTGACCAGCAGAAAAAAACCATGGAGCAAAAACTTGCCGACTACCAGACCATTCTCCTGGGCGCCGGCTTCAGGCCAGAGCAGATTTCCCTACGGCTGGTGGTCAAGCAATGTACATCCATCGCTGACGCCATTCTTGAGGAGCAGGAAAAACTGCAGTGCTGCATCGTCGCCGTCGGCCGCCGCGGCCTCAGCCATAACGCCGAGTTCATCCAGGGCTCCACCTCCAGCACCGTCCTTCACCATGCCAAGCATTGCGCCGTGTTGGTGGTGGAATAAGGCCTTCGGCTCTCCACCATTGCACATGGAGACGGTAGCCATCAGCCTTGGCACTGGAGCACCAAACCACCCCTGCCTAGCTCAGCAATAACGTCAAGATGAAGGGTTAACGGTAGCAGGCACCTTGCTGCCGGAACAGAGGGGAAACTACCCGTCGATTTTCTTCTCACCCTTGCTGCGACAATATTGACAATCTTCACTCGAGCAGCGCATAATTAATAGATAGATAGCTTTATCCATCTTCAATGCAAACATCTTGGCCTCAAACATTACAAGTCCTTACACATCTCCATGAGAGTTATCAATGTCACGACAAATACGGCTTAGTGTTCTAGGCTCGATTGCTTTGCTGATGACCCTCCTGCTCAGTCTTAATCTGACAGGGTGCGGCCGTAATCCCCCACAACCTTTACTGGTAGGCACCAATGTCTGGTTGGGCTATGAACCCCTCTTCCTGGCCCGGCAGCTCGATTATTTCACCAGCAAAGAGGTTCGCCTGTTGGAGTTCACCTCAAACACCGACTCCATCCACGCCTTCCGGCACGGGGCCCTGGATGCAGCAGCCCTTACCCTTGATGAAGCCCTGCTCTTGGCCCAGGATGATATAGATTTTCAGGTGGTGTTGGTCTTGGACATCTCCTCTGGCGCCGATGTCATCCTTGGCCAAGCCGACATCAAGGCGTTTAGTGACCTTAAGGGGCGGTCCATCGGTGTTGAAAATACCGCTGTCGGAGCCTATATGCTGGCCCGGGCCCTGGAGACGCATGGTCTTTCCCCAGCCGATGTCACCAGTGTCCCTTTGGAGATCTTCGAACATGAGCAGGCCTTCAATGCCGGGAGCGTTGACGCCGTGGTCACCTTTGACCCGGTGCGCTCCAAACTGCTCAGCAAGGGCGCCCAGCAACTCTTCGACAGCAGCCAGATCCCCGATGAAATTGTCGATGTTCTTATCGTTAACAGCACCAGCCTGGCCAGCAAAGAGGCCTATGTCACCAAGCTGATCAAGGCTTGGTTTGCCAGTCTTGACTATCTTGACAATAACCAAGATGCTGCTCTGCAGCACATGACACAGCGCCTGGGCCTCACGCCTGAGGAAATTACCACTGCCCTCAAAGGCCTGCACTTACCCTCCCGTGCAGAGAATAAGCTTCTCCTCAAAAGCGGTTCAGCCAAGCTTGCTGCCAGCAGCCAAAAGCTGGTGAAAGTCATGAGGCGCAACGGCCTGTTGCAAAAAGAGGTTACCATAACACCGCTCATGAACGATGAACTCTTGAAGGCCCTGTAACATGCGACTGCTTACCCTCTTTAAGCTGCGCACCACCATCCCCCTCATTATTATCAGCTACTTAGTGGTGACGGGAACTATCTTTCTGCATTCGCACCTTACCTGGGTCAACACCACTATTGAAAAGGAGGGCCAAGTCAATCTCCAAATCCGCTTGACCCAGATCCAAAGAAGCCTGGAATATTTCCTGCTCCGCGAGGACCTCACCACGGTTCAGCAAAAAATAGCCACCCTTAGCCTCGACCCCAGGATCCATCATGCCTACCTGGTCTGCGATCAGGGCGTTATTCTGGCGGCCAGCAACCTCGGTCATATCAATAAAGATCTAGCCACACTCACTCACGCCCTTCCCCTTGACCTACGGGAGCTCTTTAACAACTCCCTTGAAACCTCCAGGGCCACAGAGCTCCACACCAGCCACATTCACCTCAGTGCCGACCAAAATGCCTTACTCAGCCACACCACTTTGACCTTAC
>JBFFIS010000053.1:0-10748 GCA_041556375.1 Desulfurivibrionaceae bacterium
CCCGTCTTCTTCGGGTTATTGATGACGGCGAGGGTATGGATCAGGATGATATCCTGCTCTGTCTCGAGCGCCATGCCACCAGTAAGCTCAAAGAGGCGGCTGATTTAAACGCCATCACTACCTTGGGTTTTCGGGGCGAAGCAGTCCCCTCCATTGCCTCGGTGTCAAGGCTGGTCATTACCTCGAAACGGGTAGGTGCCGAGCTCGGCACCCTGGCCGAGGTGCGCTATGGCCAGGTCAGAAAGGTTCATGAGATGGGCTGCAGCCAGGGCACGGTCATGGAGGTTCGCGACCTCTTCGGTAATGTCCCGGCCCGTCGTAAATTCCTGAAAACAAAACGCACCGAGCTTTCCCATGTTGAAGAGGTGCTGGTTTGTGTGGCCCTGGCCCATCCCTCTGTTGGTTTGCGCTACTATGTTGATGGTAGGGAGGTTTTGTCCTTTGCCTCGGGTGATAGCCTTGAGCGGCGAGTGGCCGCCATTCTTAAGCAGAGACGCAGTGGTAGTCTTTTGGAGATTGACTGGCAACAGCAGAGAGCTGAAGGAGAAATTACGGTTCATGGGTGGTTGCTTTCGCCTGATGAGACCAGCGGCCCTTCGGCGCGTTTGCGCTTCTTTGTGCTGGGCCGCCCTGTGCGTGACCGGATGATCAGCCATGCGGTGAGCGAAGGTGCTCACGGCTTTTATATGAAGGGCAGGCGGCCTGCCGGTGTTATTATGGTTTCTACCCCCCTTGATGAGGTGGATGTCAATGTCCACCCTACCAAGCAGGAGATTCGCTTCCAGCACGCAAATGTCATTCATCAGGCCGTGGTGCAAGCGGTCCGTCGCGGTCTGGAGAGATATCAGACCCAGGTGAAAAAGAATCTGTTTGGCTCCTCCCATTACCAACCTCAACCTCCGGTTTCATCGCAGACCAGAGAACCGGCGGCCAGCATTGCCGTTTCTCGGCCGAGGCCGGCCGATCTCTTTACCGCGGGGCATCAGGTTCAGGCGGCTGACCAAGGCGCTTCTGAACCGCCAAAGCTCCAGCCGGTTGCCGACCATCCCCCTCCACAGCCTCCCGAGGATGGTAAACAGGCCAGGTGTGAACACCTTGATACTGGCGCTACTGAGGCCGCGAGCCATCCGGCCCTGGGCCATATAAGCTATATCGGCCAATATCAGGATTCGTATATCCTCTGCGCCAGCAGTGAAGGCCTGGTTGTTATTGATCAACATGCCGCCCATGAACGTCTTCTTTTTGAAAAATTAAAAAAACAGATGCAGGCGCAGGCTGTTGCCCGTCAGGTGCTGCTCTTTCCGGAGATGGTGGAGTGCACTGCCGCCCAGGTCCAGGTTCTGCACAAACATCATGATGAGATCGTCGAGATGGGGATGGATGTTGAGGAGTTCGGCGGTGAAACCTTTGTTATCAAGGCGGTGCCTTCACTCCTGGCCTATCTGGGGCCCCTGGAGGTTTTCACTGGTATTATTGACAGATATGTGGCCCCTGACATCTCCTCTTCACGGGCCACTCGGGTCGAGGATATATTGGCCACCATGGCCTGTAAGGCCGCCGTCAAGGCTAACCACTGCCTGCTTCCCGAAGAGGGGGGCGCCCTTATCGAACAGATGCTGGCTGCGGACGTGTTTTCCCATTGTCCCCATGGCCGCCCCGTCTATCGCCTCTTTTCTCCGGACGAAGTTAAAAAGTGGTTTAAGCGTACTTGATTTGCCCTGTTCACCCCGCATGACAAAGGCTGCGTGTCTTGATGTGAACAGTAAAAAAAGACACTTTCTGCCAGCCGAGCTTTATGGTAAAAACAGCACAATAATTTACTCTTTTATAAGGACAACTCCATGAGCCAATCTGTAACACAAACAAATTTAGAAGGTTTAAAGCTCATTAACCGCGGCAAGGTTCGTGATCTTTATGAGGTTGATGATAATCTGCTGATGGTGGCCACTGATCGTATATCCGCCTACGATGTGATTATGAACGAGCCCATTCCCAATAAGGGCAGTGTTCTCACCAAATTGTCGTTGTTTTGGTTTGATCTTTTGGGAGATATCATTCCCCATCATCTGATCAGCGCCAATCCCGACGATTATCCGGCCGCCTGTGCACCATACAAGGAAATTCTTCGTGGTCGTTCCATGCTGGTCAAAAAGGCGGAGCCTCTGCCGGTGGAATGTATCGTCCGTGGCTACATTTCCGGATCTTTTTGGAAGTCGTACCAGAAAGACACCACTGTCTGCGGCTTTAAACTCCCTGAGGGTATGCAGGAATCCCAAAAGTTCCCGCAGGTGCTTTTTACCCCCTCCACTAAGGCTGAGCAGGGCCTCCATGATGAGAATATCTCGGTAGTCGAGATGGAGAAGCTGGTGGGCAAAGAGGAAACCGCTCAGATAGCCGATGTCTGCGTGCGTCTCTATGAAAAAGCGGCCGACTATGCCCGCTCAAAGGGGATCATTATTGCCGACACCAAGTTTGAGCTTGGCTGGTATGATGGCAAGCTTATGCTCATCGATGAGGTGCTGACCCCTGATAGCTCCCGCTTCTGGCCTGAGGACGATTATGAAATCGGTCGCGGCCAGGCAAGTTTTGATAAGCAGTTTCTTCGTGATTATCTCTCTGGTTTGGATTGGGATAAAACCCCTCCAGCCCCCCCTCTGCCTGCCGAAATCCTTGAGAAAACCGGGGCCCGCTATTTAGAGGCCTTGGAACGCATTACCGGCAGTGGTTTGTAGATGATTTAAAGGCATATATCTAAGAGAGGGCAGTCTAATTTAGACTGCCCTTTTTTTGTCTCAAACCCTAACTTTTTATTCGGCTAAACCGTATGGTGTCGTGATATGATCTTTGAGGTGAATATTCGTAAAAACAATCATACCGGTAATAAGTGCATATGGATATCTCAAGCAGAGCTGACAGAATAGATGCCCTTATTCATCGTAGGATTCAGCGGGACCTATCGAAACAACAAGGGCTGCGATTCAAGATTGCTGAAACTATTGCTGAGTTTGAAGGGGCATACCGCTTGGTCCACGACATCTATGTGCGTGAGGGGTATATGGATCCTGAGCCCGGGGGCCTGCGGGTTACCTCTTCTAGTCTGCAACCCGGGGCCATCACCTTTATAGGGTGCGCCAAAAATAAGGTTCTTTTGACCGTGACGCTTTTTAGCGATGCCCGTCAAGGTCTGCCCATGGACAGCATCTACAAAGCGGAACTCGATAGGCTCAGAAATGACAAACGGAAAATTATCGAGGTCGGAGCTCTTGCCGTTAACTCAAACGCTCAGCTGAAATTCCACAGCTCAGTAATGATGTTGTTTAAATTTGTACTTTTCTATGTCTGGAGGCATCTTCTGGTTGATGATATGGTTGTCGTCATTAATCCAAAACACCGGAGCTTTTATGAAAAGGTGTTATCTTTCCGGCCCATCGGTCCGGAAAAGGCCTACGATTATGTCCGGGGTAATCCGGCAATCGCCCTACGGCTTGATCTGAAATGGGACGAGAAGAGATTTTTATGGGTGAAGCGTTTGGCTGACGATGAGCAACGGTTTGATAAGGTCGGCTGAGGTGGAAACATTAGCAGAGATGATCAGCGAGGTGACTGCTGCCCTGGGCCCTGATGCTGTTGAAAGCAACAGCCGGAAGCTGCATGTTGAAATGGCAAACACCCTCGGCCTCAAAAGAGATATTGCCGCAATTATCTATCCGTCGTCAACATCTGAGGTGCAGGCCCTTGCCAGGATAGCTGGTCGGCATAGCGTTGGACTCTATCCTGTCAGCCGGGGAATGAATATCGGTTATGGGGACAGGGTGCCGGCTACTCCTGGCCAAATACTGGTGAGTCTTGAACGGATGAAGACCATCCGCGAGGTTCGTGAGGATCTCGGCTACGCCGTGATTGAACCAGGTGTGACTCAGGAACACCTCTTTCGCTATCTGCGCGATCATAATCTCCCCTTTTGGATGGATGCCACCGGCGCCGGAGTAGATGCCAGTATTATTGGTAATACCCTGGAGGGGGGATTTGGTCATACCCGTCTGGGTAACCACCGTGCTGAAATATCCGGTCTTGAGGTGGTTTTGGGCACCGGTCAAATTTTGGAAACCGGTGAATTTCCGGGCCTTGGTCCTGACGTAAGCGGCATTTTTGTCCAGTCAAATCTGGGTATAGTAACCGCTATGAAGGTCAAGCTGCTGCCGGTTCCCGATCATTATGAATCCTTTGTGGTGAAGGTCGACAGGGATGACCTCCTCGAACCACTTGTCGCCCAAGTGAGGAAGTTACGGGCTGAAAACGTCCTTACTTCCCTTGTCCATATTGCCAATGCCACTCGGTCGTTGGTCACCACCCAAACTTTTCCACCCGGCTTTGCTAACCAGCGGGTCAGTTGTCAGCAGGCACTGGAGTTAATGAATAATGGTACCCTTTTCAAAGTCGGGTTCTGGACAGCTATTGGCTGTCTCAGTGGCTCACGGCGTGTCGTGGCCGCCCATCGCCATAGGCTGAAAAAAGCCTTTGCCAAGATCGGTACGGTGAAATTCTTCACGGACAAGAAAATCAGTATCGTGGAGAATTTTTTGGCGTTGCCTCTTTTGGATAAGGTAAGGTCGGTGGCAAGGCTGCGAGAAAGCATCGACTCTCTGAAGTATATTCATGAAATCGGCAAGGGGATTCCGTCAAACAAGGCTCTCAATAATATTACCTGGAGGGTAAAAGACAGGAAGGACTTGGGCCTTATCTGGCTGAGTCCGGTCACCCCTTCCAGCCCTGAAGAGGTGCGTCTGATGCTGGATATTGTTGACGGCGAATATGCCGCCACTGAATTTGAGATGCCCGTCACCTTGACCGCTGTCACTGATGATAAAATGGTGGCTATCTTCAGTATTATTTTTGACAAGACCAAAGAACAAGAGGTGGTAAATGCTCATAAACTTTATTTTTCAGCCTCTGCCAAACTGAAGCAAAACGGTATCCATATGTATAGGTCTTCCATTCTTGCCATGGATGATATTGACTACCCCCACTTAGGGAAGAAGCTAGTTCTTCGGCAACTCAAAGATGCTTTAGATCCTCAGGGTATTATCTCACCCCGTCGTTATATCTTTTAAATTCTTCGCGAAAATTTCCCTTGTTTTCACTTTGTTTTTTTCCGCATCTGATGTGTTAATAGTCTGTGCGGCATATTGCCACATGTGTAACAGTGCTTATTATTTATATGTACGGAGACCTGTGGCAAAGGGTTAATGAGGAAGATTTTTTTGATAACCAGATATCTTGCGGGGGTGCGTTATGATGACCAAAGAAGAGCTCTGCAACAAGATCACTGAGATATATCCTGATATCGGCGTCTGTGGTATTGATCTCGATGTCGATTACAGCAAGGAGAATGGGGCCTGGGTTGTTGATCTCCGCCAAAAAGGCCACCATCTGCAAACCTATCTGGAAACAGAAGATGCCCAAAGCTGTATGGAGGGTAAACAGTGCCTTTCGTTAGGGCTGCAGATAGCTGAGCTTGTTGAGAATATAAAAAAGTTGTAAAAGGGCTCGCCATTTTTCCTGTCACTGACGCCAATGCCCCTCAGGTGTAAATGCCAAAGAGGCAGCGGGTGATGACGGGCTTACTGTTTTATGGGGTGGACCTCCGGTGGCTCCATGGCAACCCATGCTGGCATGGAGCCGTTGCGTTTTAAGGTTTTGTTGAGGCAGCTGAGGCAGTTGGCAAAGACAACTAAAAACTATCGGTAAGTACTGCCTCAGCCCTGTCGATCTGTCCGCCACGAGGCCAGGCCTCCTTAATGCCCTTGCCGATAGCGACAAACATGGCAATTATATGGTCGTCCGGCAGATTGATTAGTTTGCCAACCTCATCAAAGTCAAAGCCGTCCATGGGGCAGGAATCATATCCCATGCCTTTGGCCGCCAGCATGAGGGTCTGGGCAGCAATGCCGCAAGAGCGCATGGCCTCATCCCGTTGCACACTATCTTTGTCGCGGTAATAGGCGTCAATGGCCGGCAGAATAAAGTCCTGGACCTCTTGGGGGGTGTTTTGCCAATAGCGTCCTGGTTCTTTTTGCCAGCTGCCCAGGTCGGCGCAGAGGATGACGAAGAGGGAGGCGTCGGTGACTTGGGCCTGGTCCCAGGCCGCTGTCCTGACTTTGCGGCGTAAGGCCGGGTCCTGGACAACAACAAAACGCCAGTTCTGGATGTTGAAGGCGGTGGGCGAAAGCATGGCAAGAGACATGATCTTGTCAATTTCCTCATCTGTCATGCAATGTTTTGGGTCATAATGTTTGACGGCCCGACGTGTTTCAATGGCTGTGATAACGTCCATAATGCTCACCTGAAGAGGTTGATAGTGTAAGGTAATGGTTGGTAAGTTTTAAGTGTAGATGATGGTGAGGCAATACTCAAGAAGCGCCTGTCGTTTTGAGATGGGAATTTCATTGCCTGGTCAGGTATCGCCTCAAAAGCCCAAGAAGACATGGATGGTGTTTGCCGCCGTTGCTGTCTCTGGCCTGGGTTTATTTTTGCAAGGGAGTATGTATGCGACATCGAATATGGGTTGGTGCTACGGGTGGAGCTTGTCTTTTCTGGCTGTTTCTCCATGTCATGCCGGCATTCGCTTTTGTATATGAGAGCCCCTTTATGTATGTCGGCCAAGATGAGGCCCTGCCTTCTTTGCGTTTCCAAGAATTTGTCTCAGGGGAGATGAAGGACTTTGATAGCAATCTAAAACACCCCCTTATCATGATCTTTTTTGGGGTGGATATTGATACCAAGAGAGAGCGGGCCATCGAAGTCCTGGCTGGTATCCAGGAGGCCCGGGAGTTTTATCGCCAGCGCAATGTTGATTTGGCGACTGTTTTTGTGCAACCGGAGGAACTGGCCCATATTGATGAGGTTATTGCCCCGGCTGACATTGATTTTCCAGTATATGTGGATCGCCAGAATTTGGCCTTTGAAAGGTTAGGCGTCTATGTGATGCCTTCCATTCTTATTGTCAATGGGGATGGCATTATTCACAAGGGCTTGGGGTATAGTCATAATCTTGATGAGATTCTGCCCGCGGAAATTATGGTGATGCTCCATGAAAAATCCAGAGAAGCGGTCAATGCTGATTTGCACCCGGAGATTGTCGAGAGAAGTACTGCCCAGCGCCAGGCCCGCCTCGACTACAACTACGCCCTGAATCTTGTTGAGCGTCACAGGATTGATTTGGCCCTTGAGAAGCTGGAGATGGCCCTGGATAAGGATCCTGATTTTGTCCCTGCCCTGGTCGAAGAGGGTTGCCTGCTGGTGAAAAAGGAAAAATTCCAAGAGGCCGAAGTTTTTCTTGAACGCAGTCTAACGCTTGCTCCCGATTTTCCCCGGGCCTTAAGTTGTAAGGTTGAGCTCGAAAAAGGAGAAAGTCGGGGGGGGAAAGCTGCGAAGGATTCTGGGGCAACAGACCCAGCCTCCTGGGGTTTTTTTGCCAACGATGACGAAGAAGAGGATGCTGCCCTGTCCGAGTAATTCTCTTACAGCCTTTGCTGGTTAAGGCTGCTATATGGCGTATGTTATTTGTGGCGGAATTGGAGGGGGCTATCAAGCTGTTACAAGCCGGCTTTTTGCAGCTCCTTCAGGGCTTTCTGTTGTTCGTCAGTCAACTCTTTAGGCACATCAATATTGATTTTTACCATGAGGTCGCCCTTCGGGCCTTTAGGGCCCTTGGGAAGGCCTTTTTCTTTCAGGCGCAGTTTGCCGCCGGCTTGCATGCCGGCTGGAATCTTGACGTTAAGTTCTTTGCCGTCCAGGGTGGGTACAGTCACCTTGGTTCCCAGCACCGCCTGGCTGAAGGGCAGTTTCTTCTCATAGATGAGGGTGCTGCCATCCTGCGTGAAAATGGAGTGGGGCTGCACGTGTATCTTTAGAAAAAGATCTCCGGCCGGGCCGCCCATCTGGGAAGGGGCGCCTTTGCCGGAAACCCGTAATTTTTTACCAGACTCAATGCCGGCCGGAATTTTAACCGAAACCCGGTCGGCGATATGGCCTAGGGCGATGGTCCTTTCCGTGCCGCTGGCGACTTCCTCAAGGGTGACCCACAACTCCATGGTCATATCCTGGCCTTTGGCCGGTCGTTGTTGAAAACCTCTGCTGCCGGCGCAACTGCTCGATTGTGAGAAAAATGACTCAAAAGGGCTGCCTGCCCCACCAGCCTGGCTGAAACCGCTGCCGAAATTAATGCCGAATTCGCGAAGAATGGAGCCCAGATCGCTGCCCCGGAAGATGTCTTCCTGTGAGTAGCGCTGGGAGAAGCCTGTGGAACCATAGGTGTCGTATTGTTGGCGTTTTTCAGGGTCGGAGAGGACAGCATAGGCCTCGTTGGCCTGCTTAAATTTTTCTTCAGCCTCATTGTTGCCCGGGTTCTTGTCAGGATGGTACTTCATGGCCAATTTGCGATAGGCCTTTTTGATGGCAGCACTGTCGGCTGTTTTGTCGACACCTAAAACTTTGTAGTAATCCATGGGCTTTTCTGATTTTTTCTCGTGGAGTTCAAAACAATCAAGAAGGATGAGATGTTTTGTTTATGTTTCATGACTATAAGATGGCTTGCCAGCTTTGACAAGGGGGAGGACACCAGCTTTTCGAACCATAAAAAAAGGGAACCTGACACAGGTTCCCTTGGCATTTGCGTCATGGGGGAAAACTAGAAGGGGACATCATCACCCATTCTTGGTTCAGCTGGGGGAGGCTCACTATAGGAACCACCTCCGCCGCCGCTGCTACTCCCCTGAGAGCCGCCTCGGCTATCGAGCATCTTCATCTCTCTGGCCACGATCTCTGTGGTATAGCGCTTATTGCCATCACGATCTTCCCATTGTCTGGTCTGGATCCGACCTTCGATATAGACCTTGGAGCCCTTGGAAAGATACTCGCCACAAATTTCACCAAGACGGGCAAAGGCGACAACGCGGTGCCACTCAGTTTGCTCCTGCTGGGTGCCGGACTGATCCTTCCAGCGTTCGGTGGTGGCGACATTAAAATTGGCAACAGCAGAACCGTTTTGGGTGTAACGTACTTCTGGGTCCCCGCCGAGGTTACCAATGATGATTGCTTTGTTAACCATGAAGTTTTTCTCCTTAAACAAAAAATGTAATCATAAAAAGGACATACCGGCAAAAGGGCATGCCGATCCGATGCGTAACGTTCGATAGAATACAAAAAGCAACGGGGATAGCCAACCAAAAAAGAGAGGCCGGCAACAATAAAAAGAAGGGGGCAAGAAATGCCTTCAGATCCCTATTGTCGAGGGAGAAAATCGACTTGCCGATGATGAATTTAGTGGCCTTGCTGCCTCAAGCACTGCGCTTAAAGGCCGTATCAAGGTCAGTCGGCAGGCTTTGGCTCTTGCCCGGAGCAAAACCGCATTGCTGCCAGATTTCGTCACTTTCCATGCAGAAGTAGAGGCAGGTGTGGGGGCTGGCCAAGGCCCGTAGCTCGGTTAGGAGATGGTTGTACATCTCGACACGTAAGGCCCGGAAGTATCGGTATTTATTGTCAAGGCCGAGGATGAACTCTTCGTGGAAGAAGGTCGAGCCGGGAAAACGCGTCAAGGCAATAGCCTTGAGTTGGGGCAGAAAGCGCAGGGCACCAAGGCTGATCCAGGCAATTTTTTCAGCAGGCACAGTGGCAAAAAGTTTTTTGATTGTGGTGCTATAGCCCTGCTGCCAGCCGTCATGGTAGATGATCGGGTCGAAATGAAAGGCCAGCTTATAGCCCATGTCTGCCACTTTCCTTGCCGCAGCCAGGCGCTCGTCCAAACTGGCGGCGCGGATCTCTTCCTTGGCCATGATCTCCGGGGCATTCAACGACCAGGCGATGATCGTTCTGCCGTTATGGTCAAGGCCGGCAAGGTGGTTGATGGCTACCGATTTTGTTTTGAGCTCAAGAACACCCCTTTTCTTGTCGCGCATATAGTTGACCAGCAAAGGGCTCAGGCCGGTGAGATGATCGATGGCCAGGGAGTCGGTGAATTCCCCGGTGCCAATCCGCCAAAATTCGCTGGTGCGGTTAAAGGCTAGATCCAGTTCTTTAAAGAGTTCGTCGGTGTTGACAAAAAAGGTGAGCCAGGGGTTGTTGAGATAGGCCTGCAGAATGCAGTAGACGCAATCCATGGGGCAGCCCATGCCGATGTTGAGCACATGGTAGTCGCAGCAGCGATACTCCCTGGTGCCGGGGCAGGGCTTAAAGAAGCTGCCTCGGTTTTTACAGAGCAAAAGGTGCTGTTTGCCGGCCTGCAGGTTTTTGGGGAAAGAGCCGTATGATACCGGCGGATCGCTGCGGTCGGCAATGATCTGGCTGGGCAGCTGGGCCCTCTCGCAGATCTGGCGTACGTAAGGCAGGTCGGCGCAGCCTTCTTCGATAAAGATCTGACGGATATGCTGGGCCGGGTCAAAGGCCCTCGTGTGGGGTGATGTTTCAGGCATGGGCCACCATAGACCAGAGCAAGACTGCGGTCAACCGTGACAAAGGGTGAGTTAGCATCGGTGTTTGGGAAATAATAGGAAACAAAAGCCGGTGTCGGGCGATCTAAAAAAAGGGGTGACAAGACGAGTGGCTAGGCACTCGTCGTTAATGTCGCGCCGCATTTTTAGGAGGCCGCCAATCTTTTTTGCCGCCTATGGCTGGCCTCTTTGTTGCGCCGCAGCTCTTCGGGTGTCTTGAAAGAGGCCTGGGGAATCGGGTGCGGACGTCCTTCGTCGTCA
>JBFFIS010000054.1:0-10696 GCA_041556375.1 Desulfurivibrionaceae bacterium
AAGGTAACTGCTAAAATACTCGAAGATATTCAGGTTGATTACACCCGTCTCTTTATTAATGGTGTGCCTCATGTGATCGCACCACCGTATGCCTCAGTTTATATAGACGGCACCTTAAACAGCACTACCGCAGATAAGACCCGTGAATATTTTCGTAAGAAAGGGTTTGACATCACAACTACGGAATTTCCTGATCATTTAGTTACAGAGCTTGATTTTATGGCTTTGCTTGAAGAAGAGCAAGAGGATGGCAGCGAAGAATTTATCCGTATCTACTTCCGGCCCTGGTTTGTTGATTTTCGTGACCGGGTTCTCAAAGAAGTAGAGGTTCCATATATTAAATCAGCAGTTGAAATAATAGATTTTTTCACAACCAGTGAGACTGAAGCGGACTCAGTGTAGGCCGCTTAAAATATGAGTCTAAAAAGCATATTTTTTTTGAAGCTTATCGTTTCAAATAATTAAAACCTGAGGGAGGTAAGAGAATATGGCTTTCAACTTAACACGTCGTAAATTCCTGCAAACGGCGTCGCTTGCCGCGGCTTCTGTGTCGCTTTCGAGCTGTGCCGCGCCCAAGACTGCCATTGTCAAGTCGCCATTTACAGCACCCGGTACCATAGCAGACAAGACTGCTGTGGGTGGTATCTGTGAAATGTGTTTCTGGCGCTGTCAGCTTGTTGGCAAGGTGCGCGATAACAAGCTCATGAAGCTAGAGGGTAACCCCAAGTCAATTGATAACGGCAAGGCCATCTGTGCCCGCGGTAATGCCGGAGTTCAGCTTCTCTACGACAAGGATCGCCTCAAATACCCTATGAAGAATGTCGGTGAGCGTGGTGCTCCTAAGTGGAAGCGCATCTCCTGGGACGAGGCCCTTGACGAGTGCGCCAAAAAGCTAAAGGCCACCGAGGAGAAATTTGGTGCTAAGGGTATCTGTGTCTTTCCCCATGGTGCCTCTGCGAAATACCCCATGCATTATTTTGAGAAGACTGTAGGTACTCACAACGTAAGTGAGGCCTCCTTCTTCCAGTGTCGCGGTATCCGTGACACCGCTTTCGTTAACACCATCGGCACCCCTCCAGGTGAGAATGTCGATATGGCCAATGCCAAGGTGATCTTTGCCCTTGGTGGTCATTTCGGTGAGAACGTTCATGTTTCCCACGTCAAGCGTTACCTCAAGGGTCTTGAGAACGGCGCCAAACTTGTTATCGTTGATCCCCGTTTCTCCGCTTCCGCTGCTAAGGCTGATGAGTGGGTTGCTGTCAAGCCCGGTACTGATACCGCCCTGATGCTCGGTATGATGAACTACATTATTGCCCAGGGTAAGCACAACAAGGCATTCATCGAAAATCACGGCGTTGGCTTTGACGAGTTCAAAGAGGCCATCTCTGGATGGACTATTGAAAAGACAGCCAAGACCTGTGACGTACCTGCAGACCAGATCAAGCGCGTTGCTAATCTTCTGGCCGACAATGCTCCCAACGTATCAATCCATCCCGGCCGTCACGTCAGCTGGCATGGTAATGACTTCCAGCGTCAGCGCTCTCTTGGCTGTATGATGGGTCTGCTTGGTGCCATGGGCGTCAAGGGTGGTTTTGTGAAAGGTAAGGGGCCTAAAGGTATCGGCAGTGTAAGCTGGCCTAAAGGTGACCATCATGAGGAAGCCATGCATGTTGCCGCCGGCCTCCACCCTTTTGCGCCTCCAGGAACCCCCACCGAGTTGATTCGTGATGCGGCGATTCTTGGTAAGCCTTATCCCATCAAGTCTTGCGTTATCTGGGGCCAGAACCCCATGCAGACCATCCCGAACCAGCAGAAGACCATCGATATGCTTATGCAGATGGATTTTGTAATGTGTGTTGATGTAATGCCTACAGACATCACCATGTATGCTGATATTCTTCTGCCTGAGGCCAGTTACCTTGAGCGTTACGATTTTATCAAGAAAGGTACTCAGTGGAATCTCGCCGGCAAGCAGGAACAGTACATATCTGCCCGTATGCCACTTGTTAAGGCTGATTTTGAACGTAAAGACCAGGTCTATATCACCAACGAGATTGCCAAGCGCATGGGGTATGGTGACAAGATTCCTGTCAAGACCTTGCCCGAGATGGTTGACAAGATGCTTGCTGGTGCCGGGTTATCCATCAAGAAGCTTATTGCTGAGGATGGTATCCATATTCAGCCTGGTAAAGATCCTTATGGAGTGTCTGAAGACCTGGAAGTTATTTTCAACAATGAAGAGATTGGCGAGGCAGGCTATCCAGCTTCCCCGACCTACATACCTGTTGAAGATGTTCCCTCCGGCTATTTCCGTCTGCTTTACGGACGTTCACCTGTTCACACCTTTAACCGTAGCCAGAACAACGTCTGGCTCCATCATGCCATGCCAGAAAATCCTGTATGGCTTAATGATGCCATGGCTAAGAAGCTTGGCCTTAAAGACGGCGATCGGGTATCTTGCGTTAACAGTGAAGGCGTTAAGTCTCGCACTACCACAGTTGTCAAAGTCACCCCTGGTATCCGCAAAGACTGCGTTTACATGGCCCATGGCTACGGTTCTATGAACCCTGCCTTGAGTGTTGGTGCTGGTGCCGGTATTGATGATCAGTCCCTGATCACCAAGATTGCCACTGATCCTGAGACTGGTTGTAGCGGTATGCGTAACAACTTCGTTAAACTGGTTAAAGCGTAAGACTATTAAGCCTACAAGATACTCTACTTGAGGAGGATATACCGTTATGCAATACGGAATGGTTATAGATTTAAATAAGTGTGTCGGCTGTCATGCCTGCACCATCGCTTGTAAAGCCGAGTGGGAAGTGCCGGCAGACAAGGGGAGAAACTGGGTTCATCGTCTGGGTCCAGCTAACACTGCCCATGGCCTCGCTTCCACCTATTATCCTGGTCTGTGCAATCACTGTAATGAACCTGCCTGTGTTCCTGTCTGTCCTGCTGATACCGTTCAGAAGACCTTCAAAGACATGAAAACCGGCAAGACCAAGACCATGGAAGTGGCTGCAACTTATAAGGACCCCTTCAACGGCACCGTTCAGATCGACAAGGAACGTTGTCTGGGCTGCGGCGCCTGTCGCGACGCCTGTCCCTATAACGCACGTTACGTAAACGAGAGTCAGATCAACGAGGAAATCGGCAGTGAAGGTACCGCTGATAAGTGCACCTACTGCATGCCCCGCGTTGAGAAGGGTCTTGAGCCAGCCTGTGTCCAGACCTGTCTGGCTGGCGCCCGTATCTTCGGAGACATGGACGATCCTAACTCCGAAGTCTCCAAGTACAAGAAGATGGGAGCCAAGAACCTTTCATCTGCCAATGTAAACATCGGCTCTAACGGTCTTTACTACGGCAATAAGCGTGATAAGGCGCTGCTTACCTCCATGTCAACTCCCCAGGAGATGCCGGAGGCTAACATGCGCCGTATCCTGATGGCCAAGATGAAGCCTGGCTTCAATAAGGCCAAAAAACTTGGCATGCTCGGCCTTGTCGGCGCAGTAGCCCTGAAAGGAATGAGTGAAGATAACGACTAAGCTTCTCTCGTAGTTCCTGATAAAAAAAGGCGATGGTGAGTATTCACCATCGCCTTTTTTTATGTCTGGTTGATACGGTAAAGACTTTTGTGATTTTTGTGTCGTTCTGCCAGTACAGCTTACTGGCAATCTAACCATCAACCACCTTCTTGAAATCTTCCAGGTTTGTTCGTTCCATGAAACGGGCTGTTCTTTCTTTGGGACGCGCCGATTTTTTATAGAATTGCAAACATCTTCGGGCCAGGTCAATCACCTGGCTATCGTCAAGATCAGTGCCGATAATATCGCCGATTCTCGGGTGGCCGCCGCCATTGCCGCCAAAGACCAGGGTCCAGCCATTTTTCTTGCCGAAAATGCCCAGGTCCCTGATATAGCTTTCGCAACAATTCATGGCGCAGCCAGAGACACCAATCTTTGTTTTGGCCGGCAGCTTTGTGCCCATGAGTTCATCTTGCAATCTTGTGCCCAGTTCCAACGAATCCTGACGGCCATACTTGCAATATTTTAATCCCGGGCAGGCATGGACATAATGGACGCCAACTGGTTTTGGGGGGCCATGATCATAGCCAAGCTCATGCCAGATGTCAGTGATATCGTCAGGATTATGGCCGACAAAGGCAAGGCGTTGAGCTGCGGTTATTTTTAGCAGAGGTATGTTATACTTGCTGGCCACCTTGGCAATATTCTCAAGAATCTCAGGTGAGACCAACCCCATCTCTGGGCCTGGCACTATCTGGTAGGTCTTGGGTATTATCTCAGGCTTATGTCTTTTAGGGGAAGACATGGTTTTTTCTCCTGTTTTTTGGTTTAGGGTGTCGAAATGATCTCTACTCTATCACTCTTTGACTTTTGAAAAATTGACCCAGGTCAGGAGTCGGCTATAATTAAACCTTTTTTATGAATAGATTCTGTCTAGCATTTCTCATTTCATGGCTGAAAAAACAAGCGATAATCATCCGGTTTTAACCACGACCTTTTTGCACGAGGCCTCCACAAGTCCTGGAGTGTATCTCATGAAGGATAGGCGTCAGGTCGTTATTTACGTGGGCAAGGCCCGTAATCTTCGCAAAAGACTGACCTCCTATGCCAAGCTGCAGGCCGTGGCTCATAATAAAACCAAAGCCATGGTCAGCAAGATATGCTTTGTCGAAACAATAATTACCAGATCGGAGAAAGAGGCCCTGATTCTTGAGGCCTCGCTGATCAAAAAGCATAAGCCCAAGTATAACGTTATCCTCAGGGACGATAAGAATTACCCCTATATAAAAGTTACTGTGCAGGAGCGCTGGCCCAGGGTCATGATGACCCGCCGAAAGATAAAGGATGGGGCCCGTTATTTTGGTCCATACGCATCGGTGGGGTCTATGTGGTCGACCCTCAAGCTCCTAGGGGCCCTTTTTCCTCTGCGACGCTGTAAGACGGTGAAAGTCAGAAAACGTCCCTGCCTTAATGGTCAGATGGGGAATTGCCTGAGCCCTTGCCTTGAAGGCTGCGATGTTGACAAATATCAACAGGCTGTCAGTAACGTCATCATGGTTCTCGAGGGCAAGGATAAGGAGCTTGTTCAGAGCCTGCAGCAAAAGATGCTTGCCGTCTCGGCTCGCCAAGAATTCGAAGAGGCCGCTCTCTATCGCGATCAAATTACTGCCCTGGAAAACACCTTGGAAAAACAGGTGATGGTGGCCAGTCACAGGCATGAGTTTGACGTTTTTGGCGCCCAAAGACAGGGCGGTTCTCTGGCTATCTCAGTGATCACTGTTCGCGGCGGCAAGGTTGAAGGCCATCAATCATTTTTTATAGCTGAGCCTGTCGGGAACGACGCTGACGTTCTGGCCGAGTCGCTGCGCCGCTTTTACAGTGAGGATATCTTTATCCCCAAGGTGATCTTATTGCCCTGGTTCACAGGAGAAGAGGACTTTCTGGAAGAGTACCTGAGTGAATGTAAAACCGCCAAGGTCAGCATCCGCGTCCCCCAAAAGGGGGATTTGCGACGCCTGGTCGATATGGCCCATGACAATGCCGCCCAAGTCTTCAGTGATCGCGACAAGCAGAAGAAATCGTGGCAGGTCATGGCCAGCCAACTCAAGGAAACCCTTAGCCTGTCACGGCTCCCCCACCGTATTGAGTGTCTGGATATTTCCAACACCAGCGGCAAGGAGGCTGTTGGCTCCCTGGTCTGTTTCGTCGATGGTAAAAAGGCGTCATCCTTCTATCGTCACTATAAAATTCGCAGCATTGAAGGCCCTGATGACTACGGCATGATGGCCGAGGTTCTGTCGCGGCGTTTCGCTCCTGAAAAAAAGCAGCAATTACCGGATCTTTTCATTGTTGATGGTGGCAAAGGGCAACTCAATATTGGCGTCAAAATTTTCAAAGATCTGGCGATTTTCAATGAGGTTGACCTCCTCGGTATCGCCAAGGAAAAACAGGAGGAGGGTGAAAAGCTTTACAGGCCCGGCAGAAAAAATCCCATTCGCCTCTCTCGCCACTCCCAGCTCCTTCTTTTACTCATGCGTATTCGTGACGAGTCGCATCGTTACGGCGTTACCTTCCACCGCCGCTTGCGCAAAAAGAGGACGCTGACCTCTGAGCTTGATCATATTGCCGGCATCGGTCCGGCCCGGCGCCAAAAATTGCTCCGCCATTTCGGCAGCGTCAAAGGGGTTAAAAGGGCATCGGTTGAGGAGCTTTCAGCCGTGGAAACCATTGGTGATGAGCTCGCTCGCTCAATCTTTGATGCCCTACACTCAGCTGGCAAAGACAAGATATGACAAACAATAATTGACAGCCCTGGGAACCATTGTTAGAAGTCTAATTTAATAGTTTTTTTATAAAATGACTCATTTCGTGCCCTCCGGCAGGAAATTTAATTCTAAGTCGATTTGCCGCCTCCGGTGGCAGATTTACGCCTATACGATGGAGACTTACTACCATGTGGGAATATACAGACAAGGTTAAGGAGCATTTCCTTAATCCTAGAAATGTCGGTGAGATAGAAGATGCCGATGGGGTAGGGGACGTTGGCTCCCTCTCCTGTGGCGATGCCTTGAAATTAACCTTTAAACTTGGTGATGATGAGCGCATCATTGACGCCAAGTTTAAAACTTTTGGATGTGCCAGTGCCATTGCCGCCTCCTCAGCCCTTACCCTGATGATCATCGGCCTGACCCTTGACGAGGCCGAGAAAATCACCAATGAGGATATCGCTGACTTCCTCGGTGGTTTGCCTAAGGAAAAAATGCACTGCTCTGTGCTCGGCCGCGAAGCACTTGAGGCTGCCATTGCCGATTACCGCGGCGTGGCCTTGCCCATGGCCGAGGGCGAAGTGATCTGCGAGTGTTTTGGTGTCACGGATATCGAGGTAAAAAGAGCCATCCTCGAGAGTGACCTGCATACCGTTGAGGATGTTACCAACTTCACCAAGGCTGGTGGCGGCTGCGGCAAATGCCATGACCGTATCAAGGTTCTGATCTATGAAGCCCGTGAGGAGAAGGCTCCCCAGCCTATCCCCATGAGCGGCCCCAAGAGGATGACCACCATCCAGAAGATCAAGAAAATTGAAGAGGTTCTTGAGCGTGAGATCCGTCCGGCCCTGAAGAAGGATGGCGGTGATATAGAGCTCGTCGATGTCGATGGCGATTTCGTCATCGTTTCCCTGCGTGGGTCTTGCAGCAGTTGCGCCAAATCGCAGACCACCTTGAAGGAGTATGTCGAAAAGAAACTTCGCGAGCAGGTCTTGGATACCTTGGTCGTTGAGGAGGATAAATAATGAGCAAGGTCATCTACATGGATAATAATGCCACCACCCGGGTGGCCCCAGAGGTCTTCGAAGAGATGAAGCCTTATTTCTGTGACTTTTACGGGAATCCCTCCAGTATGCACACCTTTGGTGGCCAGGTGGGCATAAAGGTTGACGAGGCCAGAGAGCGGGTGGCCAAACTGATTAATGCCGACCCTGATGAAATAGTTTTTACCAGCTGTGGCACCGAGAGTGACTCCACCGCCATCTTTTCCGCCCTGCAGTCAAACCCTGAAAAACGCCATATCGTTACCACCCGGGTCGAGCATCCTGCCGTCAAGAATCTCAGTGAGAACCTTGACCACCTCACCGGCCACAAGCACAAGGTTACCCAGCTGCCGGTGGATGAGGAGGGTATGCTTGATATTGATCAGTATCAGGAGAGCCTCACCGACGAGACCGCCATTGTCAGCGTGATGTGGGCCAATAACGAAACGGGCGTCATTTTTCCCATTGCCGAGATGGCTGCCATTGCCAAGAAGCGCGGTATTCTTTTCCACACCGATGCCGTCCAGGCCGTCGGTAAGGTGCCCATTGATGTCAAGGAGGTTGCCGTAGACTTCCTCTCCATCTCCGGCCACAAGCTCCACGCCCCCAAAGGCACGGGTGTCCTCTACGTCAGGAAGGGCACACCTTTTGCCCCCTTTCTCATCGGTGGTCATCAGGAACACGGTCGCCGGGGCGGCACTGAAAATGTCACCTCTATTATCGGCATGGGCAAGGCCTGTGAATTAGCGGGCCTGAATATGGCCAAGGAGAACTCCACCGTTCGCCTGCTGCGCGATAAGTTGGAGAACGGTCTGCTTACCACTGTCCCGAACTCCATGCTTAATGGCCACAAGACCGAGCGCCTGCCCAATACCGCTAATGTCAGCTTTGAGTATGTCGAAGGCGAGGCCATCCTCCTCCATCTCGATCGTTTCGGCATATGCGCCTCTTCCGGTTCGGCCTGTACCTCGGGCTCCCTTGAACCATCCCACGTTCTTCGGGCCATGGGAGTGCCTTTTACTGCGGCTCACGGTTCCATTCGATTTAGTCTTAGTGTCTATAATACCGAGGATGAGGTAGACTATATCCTCGAGAAACTACCCCCCATCATTGCCAATTTGCGCGAAATGTCTCCTTTCTGGAAGGATCGCGACAAGATAGCTGGTGGCGGCTCCTGCGGCAGTTGTGGATGCGGCAAATAAAACTAGGGATAAAGGCAGGGGCACTCCCCTTTACCTTTATATTCACTCAATCTTTGACTTCCTGAGAAAAAATGATTGTCATTCCACCATCCTATGAGATCCTGAAAGATCTCGATCAGCAGAGCCTCGCTATGCGTATCGAGGTATGCGGTCGCCTGTGCTACAAGAGCGAAGATAAGATTACTGATGAGTCTGCTCCAACCTTTATCAGAAACATCTTGAAACATGGTCACAACTCTGTGGCTGAAATGGCTGTTGTCACGCTGGAAGTCATAGTAGAGAAGGAGTCGCTCGCCAACCAGCTTTTTAAGGCAATGCCCAAATTCCTCACTATTGATCCTCTTGAGAAGAATATCCTGCTGATCACCGCCTCGGTACGGGCATTCAGGGAACTCTATCTTGAACATGGCAACCTGAAAATCGTCAAAGCAATTACAGCATTTCTGTTAAAGAGGCATCCTCTCTTTTTTGAAGATATTACCCCAGAGCGGGGTATCGTCCCCCAGAGCGGTGTCATGGTCAAGAAGCTCTACCTCTCCGAGGTGGAGAACCTGCCGGTCAACCTCTTTGCCCGCCATCGGTATTTGGCGGTCAAGTTTATCGTTAACAGGGCGGTTACCCATGAAATGGTGCGGCATCGTCCCTGCAGTTTCCTTCAGGAGAGCCAGCGCTATTGTCGCTATGGTACGGATAAATTTGGCAACCAGGTGACCTTTGTTAAGCCTCTCTTTTATGAGGATGAGAGCAGTGATGAGTATAAGCTTTGGGTCCAGGCCATGGAGGAGACTGAAAAGATCTACCTTAAACTCCTGGAGACTTCGACCCCCCAAGCCGCTCGCTGTGTTTTGCCCAATTCCTGTAAGACTGAATTGATTGTCTACGCTAACCTTATGCAGTGGGTACATATGTTTAGGCTGCGTGTGGCCAAAGGCGCTGACCCATCCATGCGCGAAGTTATGATTCCGCTTCTGGCTGATTTTGCAGAACAATTTCCTCAGGTCTTTGGCCCGCTGGTTACAGAGTAGGCCATTATATAATTTTTTTAAGTATCGTGGCTCTTGCGTGACAAAGCTCCTCCCGATGTGGCGGAGCTTTGTTATGTTGTGCTGAAAATAAGTAGTTCTGCGGATTGCCTTTTGGTTAGAACTAGGGTAATCACACTAGGCTTTTTCGTATTAAATCATCATGTACTTAATAACGTTAATTTGAGTGGTTATTTGGATAACCGCTTATATTTTTAAGCGAAGGTGAGATTAAACCCCTTGCCTTGGTGAAACTTTTTTTGGAGGGAAAAATGGCTCTTGATCCTACTAAGCATGCGGATTGGGAAATCGCGCAAGATGCAGAAAAGAACATGAAAACCGTCTACGAGCTCGGTGAAATCCTCGGTCTTGAGAAAGAAGAGGTTCTGCCCTATGGTCACTATGTTGGTAAGCTCGACTTCAACAAGATCATGAGTCGCCTTGGTGACAAACCTGACGGCAAATATGTTGATGTAACCGCTATTTCTCCAACTCCGCTTGGCGAAGGTAAATCCACCTGTGCCATGGGCCTTGTTCAGGGTCTTGGCAAGCGTAATAAGTCTGTTGTTGGTGCTATTCGTCAGCCCTCCGGCGGTCCTACTATGAATATCAAGGGCTCTGCCGCCGGTGGTGGTCTTGCCCAGTGTATTCCTCTTACCGAGTTCTCTCTTGGTCTGACCGGTGATATCAACGCCATCATGAACGCCCATAACCTGGGTATGGTGGCTCTGACCTCACGTATGCAGCATGAGAACAACTACACCGATGAGCAGCTTGCCAAGCGTAACCTTAAGCGCCTTGATATCCATCCAAAGAAGGTAGAGTTTAACTGGATCATGGATTTCTGTGCCCAGGCCCTTCGTGACATCACCATTGGTCAGGGACCTGGCAAAATGGACGGCTTCACCATGAAGTCTTCTTTTGCCATTGCCGTATCCTCTGAGATTATGGCTATCCTCTCAATTGCCAATGATCTTGCTGATATGCGCCGCCGTATTGGTAAGATCGTTGTTGCTTACGACAAGCAGGATCGTCCCATCACCACTGCGGATCTTGAAGTTGACGGCGCCATGACCGCTTGGATGGTTCAGGCTCTGAACCCCAACCTCATGCAGACCCTTGAAGGTCAGCCTGTTCTCGTTC
>JBFFIS010000055.1:0-10652 GCA_041556375.1 Desulfurivibrionaceae bacterium
CCCTGCTGGCGATGGTGGGCCGGTTGTCTCGGCTCCCGAGAAAATGCAGCAAGGTATGGGCGACGAGGATGCTTTGGTTGGCGCAGACGACAAGGGTCCTGTGTTTTTGGCCAATATTGATAGTGGCCGCTTTGATCCTCTTTTCGTTCAGTCAAGAGTCAAGCTCTATGCCGACAAGGCTGAAAAGTGGCAGGTTCTGGAGGACAAGATGCGGACCTTTGGTCTGAGCTCCGAACAGGTGCAGCAATGGCTGCAATGCACAGGCTTGGTAGCTGATCTTGTCAGCGGCTATGAGGCTGTTCTTGACGGGCAGGGTGATCCCCTGGCTGTAACGCGGAAGGATATTTCTTTTGCTGAGAGCGACTGCGATCAAATGTTTGCTGTCCATGCCGCCCTAATCCCCGAACTCCTTGCCAAGTTTCAGCAAGAGGCCAATGCTCAGGCTGAGGCCATTATTGATTATTATGCCGACAGGAAGGAATTCCACCAGGTGGTTCTTGCCTATGAAAATGCCGTGGAGTTCAGCGGTAAAGCCCCGGCTGATTTGCGTCTTCAGGAGATCTACGGCCGGGCCTTACTCCATACCGGTCGCCTGGAAAAGGCGGCGCTTGTTTTTTCCCAGGTGCTGACCCAAAGTGGCCCCTATGAAAAATGGCCCCTACGCCTTGAGGTTGCCGAGCTTCTTATCGCTTCAGGGCAGTACGAGAAGGCCCGGGCCGAATATCTTCATCTGGCGGAAATTCTCCATTCTTGGGAAGAGATAAATAAGTCGGTTACCGATAAATTGGCTCTCCTCTTTGCCGCCGATGATCATGCACGGGAACTTGCCCTCTACAGTCAGGCGCTCCATGCCTTCCTCTCCTTTGACGGAGATGGAATTCCTAATGCCTTTGACTCAGCGGTTCGCGAACTGCAAAATAAATATCCCGGCGGCATTCATACCATGGCGGCTGAGGTTCTCTATCAGCAGGCAGAAGAAAAAATCCGCCAGAATACAGCGATCCACCTGGCCAAGGTGGAGAAACTTACCGATGTTAAAGAGTTTAAAAAGGCCTTGGACATTCTGTCCGGCATGAAGCAGTCGCGGTTGCCGGCAGACAGCATGTCTCAGGTTGATGAGGCGATTTCAGCGGTAAATGCTGCCCGTCAGCACCATGTCCAGTTGGAAAAGGAAAAACGAAAGCAGGATTTGGCGGATCAATGGCAGGAAGCTTTGAATCTCGTAGATATGGAGCTGTATGATGACTCGATTACGGTCTTTATCGAATTGCTAGGCACCGAATATGATAGTAAGGCTGCAGTCGAAATAGAAAAGGCTTCCTTGCAGGCGGCTAAATCTCTGCGTAAGAAAGCGGCCTCTATTTTTATTAAGGCCCGGCGGGCCACTGATCCCGCCGCCCGTAAGGCCCTGTTGAAGGAGTCTCGGGACTTGCTGCAGTCTATTTTGGCGAGATATCCCCAGGTGGAGATTGCTGATAAGGTCGAGGTTAATCTCCAGGTCATTGACGAGCAGTTGCTGACTCTTGAGGAGATGTAAAAAGGAATTATTGGTGCATTGCACTATCTTTTTAGTAGGGTCTTTTGTCTTGTGGGAAGCCGGCGCATCGCCTTGAGGGTGGTTGTCGGTTTTCTTCTTTTATAATGAGGAGATGTCTGCTGTTTCTCCCTTGTGTGGCAACAAAAAACACTTGCAAAATACCGAGTGGTATGGGCAGAGTATTAAGGGTGTTGCCTCGTTGATTTGGGGGGAAGAGAAGGTTTTTTTGTCCGCTTCATTTCGGCAGAGGTTGGAGCCTTGTGAAGCTATTTTAGGGGTTTAAAGAGGGGAAGATATGGCGGATGAGATGTCAGTCAGCCAATTGCTAGATGATTTAGCGATAAAGATTTTAGTTGTTGAGCCGGGAGATCTGTCGGCAGTAGGCGATCTGCTTGAGGTTTCGGATAAGCTCCTCGGTCATGCAGATGTCCAAGGGATGCCTGTGCTCGAGAAGATGGTTGGGGCCTTTAAAAAGGTGCTTGAGGCCAGCATCATGGGTGAAATCCCTGATTCGGTTGAGAATTACGATCGTCTCGGCCAAAGTGTGAGCATGATGCAGGAGGTGGCACGAGGGGGCGAGGGTGATGCCCAGGCTTTTTGTCAACTTTACAGGGCGATAGGTCTTGAAATAGATCCTGCTGAGTTTGGCCTTTCTGCCTCGGTCGACCAGGGTGGCTCCGCTGAACAGGCACATGGCGAGACGGAAACTGATGAGATCGATACCCGTTTTCTCGCTGATCCAGAGCTTCTTACCGCCTTTATTGAGGAGGCCGAGGAGCATCTTAATAGTGTTGAATCAAATATTTTGGCCCTGGAAAAAAGTCCCGACGACAGCGAGATCATTAACACCATCTTCCGCTCTTTTCATACGATCAAGGGGATAGCGAGCTGTACGGATCTTGATACGATCAGTAAACTTGCCCACTGCACCGAGAATTTGCTCGACGAAGTAAGGAATAACCGCTTGGCCTTGGGGCAAGCGGCCACAGATGTGGTGCTTGCCGTCTGTGACCGCCTTGAGCGCATGGTTGACAATGTCCAGGATGTCTTTGAAAAAGGTCTTGATTATTATAAAAGCTATCAGATTGAAGACCTGATTGCCCAGGTTGAGAGCGTCATGGCTGGTGAGGTCGTCGTCGCTCCCTCTACTGAGGCGGTGCCGGAGAAAGTTGAAGAACCAACAGCTCCAGAACCCGCTCCTGAACCGGACAAAATAGACCTGGGAACCGGAGAGATTCCTGATTTTATGCAGGATGCAGATCTTGTTGCCGGTTTTATTGCCGAGGCCTTTGAGCATCTCGAGGCCATTGAGGCCAATGTTCTTGACCTGGAACAGGCTCCGGATGATGTCGATATTATAAATAATATTTTTAGGCCCTTTCACACCATCAAGGGTGTTTCCGGCTTTCTCAATCTTACAACTATTAATAAGCTGGCTCATAGTACAGAGAATCTTCTTGATGACGTCCGTAATAATAAGCTGTCCATGTCGGCCGATATTATTGATGTCGTTCTTGGGGTAGGAGATTATCTGCGCAGCATGGTGCAGAATCTCAGTGACATGCTCGAGGATGGGCCGGCAGCCTATAAAGATTTTGATATTAGTGACTGGGTTAGGAAGGTTGAGGTCTTGCAGGCCGGAGGCAGCGTCGAGGCAGCATCGCCAGTCTCTGCTCCCAAAGAATCGCCTGTTGCCCCGCCCTCAGAGCCAACCCCTGCTACTCCGGTTATTCAGGATATCCCAGAGGCGGAATCTTTAGTCCAGCCCGTATCTCAAACGGCACTAACTCCAACTCCTGTCCAGCCATCCGCCATTGTAAAAGGCGCCACACCTCAAAAGTCGAAAATCGGCGCCTCCATCAAGGTCGATGTTGAAAAACTTGATGGTCTGGTCAATGCCGTGGGTGAGCTTGTTATCATGCAGGCTATGGTTCGCCAAAATCCTTTAATCACCTCCATCTCGGAGCCAAAATTAAATAAGGATTTCGGTCAGCTCAGCCGGATCACCACCGAGCTCCAGAAAACCGCGATGTCCATGCGTATGGTTCCCATCCGCCAGACCTTTCAAAAGATGACCCGTCTGGTTCGTGACCTTTCCAAGAAATCCGGAAAATTGGTTGATCTGGTTATGGAAGGTGAGGAAACGGAAATCGATCGCAATATGGTGGATTCGATTTATGATCCCTTGGTCCACATGATGCGAAACTCCGTTGATCATGGCGTCCAGAAACCAGATGAGCGCGAGGCTGTGGGTAAACCAGGCAAGGGTACGGTGAAACTATCGGCCTATCATAAAGGCGGCAATATTATCATTGAGATTCATGATGACGGCCAGGGGCTTAATACCGATAAGATTCGGGCCAAAGCCATTGATCGCGGCCTTATGGGACCGACAGATAGCGTCACTGACCATGAAGTCAATAATATGATTTTTCTGCCCGGATTTTCCACGGCTGACCAGATAACCGACGTTTCCGGGCGTGGGGTAGGTATGGATGTGGTCAAGAAAGGGGTTGAGAAGCTGCGTGGCAAGGTCGAGCTGATTTCTACCCCTGGTGAAGGCACCCAGTTTCTCATGCGTCTGCCTCTGACCCTGGCCATTATTGACGGTATTATTGTCCGGGTTGGCCAGGAGCGCTACATTATCCCCACCATTTCCGTCCAGGAGTCAATGCGACCCAAGGCGGAGCGCTACAAGACCGTCCAGGGCCAGGGTGAGACCCTCATGGTGCGCGACACCCTTATACCGATCATTCGGCTTAATCATGTTTTTGATGTCGAGAATTCCTGTACTGAGATCACCTCAGGCATTGTTGTTGTTGTGGAAAACGAGGGACGCCACCGCGCCCTGTTGGTTGATGAGCTTCTCGGTAAACAGGAGGTCGTCATCAAGAGTCTCGGCGGCTATCTCAAGGACATAAAAGGCCTTGCCGGCGGCACTATTCTCGGCGATGGCCGGGTGGGACTTATCCTGGACCTTGCCGGACTCATTGTCGCCAGTGAGGCAAAAGGTCCGCCGCCGCTCAAGTCTAGAGCTACGCAGGACGAGTCTGTTGTCGTGAAAGAGGTGGCGGAGAAGGTTGCGCTTTAGGTCTCCCCGCTAGGAGATCTCCTTGTGATATACACCACATGATTTGATACCGCCTTGAGCGTTGTGGGGGATGTTATTCCCCTTGAAAAAAGAGTATTTTCTGGAGGGAGTAAGGATGAGCAATGAAACTGTTACACGAGAGGAGGCCGGCCGAAGCATTAAGGAACTTGCCGGCAAATACCTTACCTTTGCCCTTGCCGATGAAGAGTATGGCATCGGTATCCTCAAGGTCCGGGAGATTATCGGCCTCATGGAGATTACCGCTGTCCCCCAGACGCCTTCGTACGTCAAAGGGGTGATTAATTTGCGGGGCAGGGTTATTCCCGTCCTGGAGCTCCGGACCAAGTTCGGCATGCCGCCCCAGGAGTATAACGATCGAACCTGTATTATCGTCGTCGAGGTAGCCGGCGGTGGTGGGACCATTCAAGTCGGCACTTTGGTGGATTCCGTCTCCGAGGTTCTCAATATTACAGCAGAAGAGATTGAGCCGCCGCCGTCCTTCGGCAACACCCAGGTGGCGACCAATGCCATCTTGGGTATGGCAAAAATTAAGGGGGAGGTGAAGATTCTGTTGGACGTGGACAGTGTCGTTGGCGAAGGTCTCCTTGAGAAATTTTCAGAGATGTAATACCTGGTTCTCCTTGCATGGTCGTTTCCTACAAACCTTTGACGGATAAACTCTTTAAGCAGTTTAGCACCCTTGTCTATGAACATACCGGGATCTTTCTGAAGCCGGAGAAGAGGGAACTGCTTAATGCCAGACTTGGTAAGAGGCTGCGGCAATGTAAAATCGCCTCTTTTAAAGAGTATTACGATTATGTCTTAAATGATCCCAGCAGTGAGGAGTTAATCCATCTCATTGATGCGGTGTCGACAAATTTCACCAGTTTTTTTCGCGAAAAGACCCATTTCGACTATCTCAGTTCCACGGTTTTAAAAGAGTTTGCCAGCCAGGGGCAATCGGGCGACTTTACCGTCTGGTCAGCGGCCTGCTCCTCCGGAGAAGAGCCCTACACGCTGTCTATTGTGCTCAATGAGTTTGCCGCTACTGAGAACCGCTTCCGGTTTGCCATCCAGGCCACGGATATCTCGACCAAGGTTCTTGCTATTGCCCAGAAAGGTGTCTATGCCACCGACAAGGTGCAAACGGTGCCGCAGGATCTTCTTAAACGGTATTTCCAGAAGGGGAAGGGGAACAGTGAGGGCTATGTCAAGGTGAAGAAGGAGCTGAGCCTGCCCATATCCTTTCGGCGTTTTAATCTGATGGACCAATACCCCTGGCAGAGTGAGCTCAATGTCATTTTCTGCCGTAATGTCATGATATATTTTAATCGAGAAACCCAGCAGCAGCTGGTGGATAAGTTTTATAACTGTTTAAAACCCGGAGGCTATCTCTTTATCGGTCACTCGGAGAGTTTGACCGCTATTAATCATCGATTCCGGCAGGTAACCACCACCGGCTATAAGAAATAAATATCGCTGCACAGGGATACATTATGAAACAGATTGTTGGTATATCCGACATGAAGGTGACCAAGGATCCGAAGGATACCTTGATTACCTATTCCTTGGGATCGTGTATCGGCGTCCTGGTCTGGGATCCCCAGGCCAAGGTGGCAGGTTTGCTTCACTATATGCTGCCCGACTCCAAGATTGATGTTGAGCGAGCCAAAAACAGTCCCTACATGTTCGGTGATGTTGGCATCCCCATGCTTTTCCGCGCCGCCTATGGTTTAGGAGCCGTTAAAGAGCGTCTGCAGGTCTATGTGGTCGGGGGCTCTCAAATTATGGATTCAGCCGGCGTTTTCAATATTGGTGTCCGCAACTACGATATCGTCACCCGACTTTTTGCCAAAAACGGCATCAGGCCGATGAAGGAAGATATCGGTGGTTCAGTGAACCGCACCATCAGCATTGAACTATCAACCGCCAAAATTGTGTTAAAAGTTTCTGGAAAAGGGGAGTTTGAGCTATGAGCCGCGTTGAAGAAGTTTTGATGATGGTAAAGCATGTTCCGCCCTTTCCCAAGGTGGCCCAGCGTGTTATGGAATTGCTGGAAGATTCGAACACCACGGCAGCTCAGCTTGCCGAGGTTATCCAGTTTGATTCGGCAATTACAGCAAATGTATTAAAGATCTGTAATGCCGCTTATTTCGGCTTGCCGCGCAAGGTATCTTCCCTGGATGAGGGCCTGGTGGTCATCGGTCAGGATATCTTGAAGGATATTATCATCACCAGCTGTAGCGCCAAATTCTATAAGGGCAATGTCGGCGCCGGCTATGAGCTTGGCCAAGGTGAATTGTGGAAACACTCCGTGGCCTGCGGCATCATGGCCAAGCAGCTGATAAAGTTTTTTAAGGATGTCGACGCCTCAAGCGCCTTTACTGTCGCCCTCCTTCACGATATCGGTAAACGTTTTATGTCGACCTTTATCGCTGACGAGTATGATCTGGTCGTCGAAATGGCTGACAAGGAGAACTGTCCCTTTGTGGCTGCCGAAGAGAAGATTATTGGTATTGATCATGCCAAATTGGGCGGCATCATTCTTGAAAAATGGGAGTTCCCCGACGACATGAAGAAGGCCGTCGAGTGTCATCACGATGCGGATGCTTTGGATAAGGGCGGTCTGACGGCCTTGGTGGCCCTGGCCAATGCCCTGGTGATCTCCATGGGGATCGGTGTCGGCGTTGATGGCTTAGCGACCCCCATTCATGGCGAGGTTTTGGCTCGTTTCAATATCAGTGAGGTGGATATCCAGCTTTTAATGGCTGATCTGCTTGGTGAAATGGCCAAGGCAGAAGAGCTGTTTAATATGTGATTTTGCGCTCAAAGGGTTAGGTATGTCAAAGATACGGGTTCTTATAGTTGATGACTCCGCAGTTGTCCGGAAGGTCTTCAAGGAGGAGCTGGCCAAGGAGCCGGATATCGAGGTGGTGGGCGCTGCCCCCGATCCTTACGTGGCCCGCGACCAGATTGTTGCCCTTAAGCCTGACGTCATAACCCTTGATATCGAAATGCCACGTATGGATGGAATCACCTTCCTGCGCAAACTGATGAAACATTTCCCGCTGCCGGTGATTATTGTCAGTTCTTTGACCCAGGCTGGTAGCGCCATTGCCATGGAGGCCATGGATATCGGTGCGGTTGAGGTGCTGGCCAAGCCCGGTGAGGCGTACTCTGTAGGGGAAATGGGCGAGCAGCTCGCTGAAAAGATCCGCGCAGCTGCCAGGGTGGATGTTACCAGGCGTCGGACATCTTCGGCGCCGCTCTCGCAGGTGAGGGTTTCAAGCCGGGCCTTGACCGCCTCCACCAATAAGATTATAGCCATTGGCGCCTCCACCGGTGGCACCGAGGCCTTGAAGGATGTGCTGACCAGATTGCCGGCCACCATTCCCGGCATCATGATTGTTCAGCATATGCCCGCTAATTTTACCAAGAGTTTTGCTGAACGCCTCGACTCCCTCTGTCCCTTTCGGGTCAAGGAGGCTGAAGACGGTGATACCGTTATTCCTGGTCAGGCCCTGCTGGCTCCAGGGAATTACCATATGGTTATGCGCCGCAGTGGTGCCCGATACTATGTCAACGTCAAGACCGGTCCCCTGGTCTGTCATCAGCGTCCGGCAGTTGATGTCCTCTTTAACTCGGTGGCAGCCTTTGGTGGTAAAAATGCCATTGGCGTCATTCTGACCGGCATGGGCAAGGATGGCGCCCAGGGTATGCTGAAGATGAAAGAGGCCGGAGCCAAGACCATTGCCCAGGATGAAAAGAGCTGCGTGGTCTTTGGTATGCCCAAAGAGGCCATTGCCAGCGGTGGGGTGGATCAGATCATGCCCCTCGACCGGATCAGCCAGGGGATTGTTGACCTTCTCTGAGAAGGTGTGGCGCCAGGATTTGAGGGATAAGCGGGTTCCTAACTTGGCTATCTGCCCCCGTAGCAGACCTCGCTCCTGAGTTCCAGCTTCTCAAGCTTGCAACTCCTCATGTCTTAACTTCTTTTTTCTCAAACTTTTCCTTCCCACCATTGCTGTTCATAGGCAAGCAGGGTCTTTTTGACCTTGGTTCCACCGGCAAAGCCTCCAGGCCCTGAACTGCTGACCACCCGGTGGCAGGGGATGATAAGCGGTAGGGGATTTCGGTTGCAGGCCTGGCCCACTGCCCTGGCCAGCTGGGGATTGCCCAGCGCTGCAGCTATTTCACCATAGGTTACGGTGGTGGCAAAGGGGATCTGGCTGATGGTACGCCATACCTTTTGCTGGAAAGGGGTGCCTTGGCGGATATAGGGGGATTTATGTGGAAAGGCTTTTGCCGCTCCCTGCAGCGTGCTGAGGAGAAAGGCGCACATCTCCTTTTGTTCGGTTGGACAAACAGCCTCAAGGTCTTCCTGGCTGCAGAGAGCCCTGTGGCGCTCCCTGGAAAAACTGAGGTGGATGATCTCTTCATTTTCTACCAGACCCCATATCTGTATAGAGTTCCAGGTGCAGTAGAGGCTCTGGCGCGGGCTATTTGTTATCGTTGGCTTCATGTGGGGTGTCGGTAGGATAAATTGAATTGTACACCATATATTCCCCTTTGAAAGGGGGGATACCCCAAGCAGGGGCCCCTGGGTAAAGTCTTCATGGGCATAAAAAGAACATTTTTCTTTTATTTATAGGCCTTTTCCGGCTGAAGGCATGGGGAAACAGCTTGTTTTTCGCTTCTGCTGCCAGTAGGGTGGTCTATATTCCACACCACCTTTTTATACAATCGTAGACGACATGGGGGCGCCAAGGCGAGTCAACGATAATGTCTTTTCTATCAAAGCTGCATATTCCTGGCTTCGTCTGGGGCTTTCTTTTTCTTTTCTGCGCCAATGTGGCGAGTGCCGACATGCTTTCATCCAGCGCGGTGATCAGCAGTGTCGCGAAGCGAGAACCACTGGCCTCTCAGTATACCCCTTCTGCTGCTCGGCAGCTTTCCCCTTTAAAAACATCCGGGCATCTTGTCGATTCTGCCAAGAGAAAACCATCCCAGGCTAAAAAAACTATCAGGGATTTCAGCAAGCTGTCCCCCACGGCCCTGCGCAGTAAGTCGTCTTCTCGCAGCGCCATCATTATGGACTCCCAGACTGGCCAGATCCTCTACGCCCATGAGCCGGATCGTACCGGCCAGCCAGCTTCTACGATCAAGGTCTTGACCGGTCTCATCGCCATGAAATCTCTGCGTGACACCACCAAGGTCAAGGTGAGTCGCAAGGCCTCCAAGATGCCGCGTTCAAAAATTTACCTTGCCAATGGCCGTAACTATAAGGCCAACGATCTGATTAATGCCGTGCTCCTCTCTTCAGCAAATGACGCCAGTGTTGCCTTGGCTGAAAAGGTGGCAGGCAGTGAGCAGACCTTTGTCAAGTTGATGAACCATAAGGCCCGGCAGCTTGGCGCCCGTTCCACAGTGTGTAAGTCGGCCTCTGGTCTCACCGTGCGGGGCCAGCGTTCCACCGTCCGTGATCTGGCCACCATTTTTAACGGTGCCATGCAGGATGAGGAATTTTCCCACCGCATCGGCAAGGTGCGGGCCCGTACCAGCTATGGTCGTCTGCTCAAGAACCATAATAGGGCCCTGTGGCGTATTGACGGCGCCAAAGGTGGCAAGACCGGTTACACCCACGCGGCCAGGCAAACCTATGTCGGCATGTTCGAGAGAGATGGCAATGCGATCACCGTAGCCATTATGGGTAGTGAGACCATGTGGGATGATGTTAGCAATCTCGTGGAGTATGGTTTTGTCCGCCGTGATCAGCTCGTCACCGCCGGCAGAATTGACCAGAGGCCAGCAACGGTTGCCGCTCTGGGCCACCTTTCTGAAGACCAGGGTTCTTCAGGTGAGGATGTCGCCGCCCTGAACCCTGTCTTGTCGCAAACCAGCAAGCGTCGCAAGATGTAAGTCCTTTTTTCTCAGGCGATAGTGTGCTTTATCGTTTGCAGTCCTTTGCTCTTTGGTTACCTTTTCAGGTGCCCCAGTTGCTGCCTTGAAAGTCCCTCCCTCTCC
>JBFFIS010000056.1:0-10557 GCA_041556375.1 Desulfurivibrionaceae bacterium
CCCTGATAAACTTGACCTCCCTATAGCGCAAACCGATGCGGTTAAAGAAATGGCTGAGATTATGGCGCCAGTGTCCCAAGTCGGCCTCTTTGAGATAGCCGATGGCGCGCAGGGTCTCTTCCAGCTCATCATGCATGGCAGCCAGCACCCGGGATGAGGCCAGGGGAGGCACGGCCTTAGGGGGCTCTTTGCGGTCCATCATCACACTGAACAACTCGTAGCAGATAACGCCCACGGCCTGGGCCAGGTTGAGAGAGGAAAAATCAGCCGTGGGGATGGTCACCGTGGCATTACACAGTTCAATCTCGTCATTACTGAGACCGCTGTCCTCAGGACCAAAAACCAAGGCCACCCGGTTATGGGCAAGTTTTGGTAGGAGCTGGTCCACCATATGACCCGGATTTTCCAGGAAATAGCGGCGCCTGCCCTGACGGGCCGTGGTGCCGACAACCCAGGAGCAATCAGCCACCGCTTCAGCCAGGCTGGGAGCCAGGGTAAGATTATCAATAAGCTCCTTGGCATGGTGGGTGGCCATTTTTTCCATGGCCGCCTGTTCAGGCAACTCCCGGCGCACCACAACCAGACGGCTAATCCCCATATTATGGGCAACCCGGGCCGCGGCGCCGACATTCTCGCCATACTTGGGACGCACCAGCACCACACTCACCTTGGCCAACTGTTCTTTGACCGCCTCTAATTTTCTATGTACGCCCACAATTTTCCCTTTTGCATTTTCTCAAGAAGATCAGTCCTTGGCCACATACTGACTCAGCCGTTTTACGGCGCATCCTCTTCCATAACAAAATTAATGCGGTAGGAGAGGAGATCGACACTTGCCACCCGGACGATAACCAGATCGCCGAGCTGGTAACGGTTGCCGGTCCGCTTGCCCACCAGACGATGCATCTTGTCCTCCAGGACATAATAATCTCCGGCCAGATTGGCTAAAGGTATAGCGCCGCTGACCATCAAATCATCCAGTTCAATAAACAACCCCCAATCGGTGACCCCGGAGATGATACCGGGGAAGCTGTCGCCAATATGGCGGGCCATGTATTGGGCCTTGAGGCGATTGACCATCTCCCGTTCGGCATCCACGGCAACCCGCTCCCGCTTGGAAAGATAATCACCGGCATCAAGGAGCTTGCTCTTCATCTTGGCTGATGGTTTGCCGCCGGCCAGCCAGGCGGCCAGGGCCCGGTGGACCTGGAGATCAGGATAGCGGCGGATGGGAGAGGTAAAATGACAGTAATCGGAAGCAGCCAGGCCGAAATGGCCGACATTCTCCGGGCTGTAGCAGGCCTGCTTCATGACCCTGAGCAGCAGATTATTGACCATATATTCCTTTGGGGTGCCCTCAGCCTTTTTAAGCACGGTATTAAACCATTGCGGCGTACTGACCGCCTTGGGCAGCTTGCCAAGGAATGAATGGGCAAAATCAGCAAACTCCTCGACCTTCAAAGGGTCAGGGGCTTCATGAATGCGGTAGAGGATATCCATCTTGACGCGGCCCATGTGCTCGGCGACGGCCTCATTGGCGGCGAGCATAAATTCTTCGATAAGCTTATGGGCCTTATTACGCACCCGGCGATGGAGGGCCTCAACCTGATCGTCATCACCCACGGCAATCTCAACCTCGGGCAACTCAAAACCAATAGCGCCCCGGCCCATCCGCCTCTTTTCCAGTAAGGCACCGAGCTCGGCCATGGTCTGCACCGGAGCTTGCAGCTCCGCATCACCCTCTTCGTCAAGATTACCCTGGAGAATCTCCCAGACCCGGGTGTAGGTGAGACGAAACCTGCTTTGGATAACGGAGCGGCAGAAACGGCTCTTCACCCTCCTGCCGTCATCGTCAAAATCGAGAATGGCGGTAAAGGCGTAGCGATCCTCATTGGGGTTGAGACTGCACAGGCCGTTGGAAAGCCGCTCCGGCAGCATGGGCAGCACGCCGGCCGGAAAATAGACACTGGTACCGCGTAGGTAGGCCTCTTTATCCAGAGGGGTACCTGGCTCGACATAATGACTGACATCGGCGATGGAAACGTAGAGGCGAAAGCCCTTCTGCTGCTTGACAACACTAACGGCATCGTCAAAATCCCGCGCCGTCTCGCCATCAATGGTGACATGGAAAATGTCACTCAGGTCCTCGCGGCCCTCGCCGACCTCGACCTTGGCGCTGATCTTGGCAACCTGGCTGAGCACCTCATCAGGGAACTCGTGGGGCAGATCAAAATTACGGATAACCATCTCCATCTGCACCTTGGCAGAACGAGGATTGCCCAGAACCTCAACCACTCGGCCGCTGGCGGAACGGGCCTCGGCGCCAAACTCATCAAGGGCGACCAAGACAGCGTCGCCATTTTTGGCGGTCAGGCTTTCGCCCTCCTTGACCTGAACGCTCAGCAGGAGCCTGCTGTCATCAGGGGTGACAATGCCATCCATAATAATACCAACCAGACGCTCCAGCCCCCGCTTGACAACAGCAACCACCCGGCCCTCGGTGCGGCCACGGCCGGCGCTGAGCTGTTGAATAAGCACGGTATCACCATGCATGGCCGTCCCCAAGAAACGGCCGGGGACAAAGACATCCTTCTCATCCTTGGCGCGGTCAGCCAGAGTCAGGCTGACAAAGCCGAAGCCCTTGGGATTGACGACCAGGGTGCCTTCCTTAAACTCCTTGGGATTAAGACCGTAGGTCTTGTCACCGGCATCAACAAGAACCCGCTGTTGAACGAGGGCATCGAGAAGGAGATAGAGATCCCGACGGGCGGAGCGAGGCCAATTGAGGTCATGAAAGATCTCTTTTGAGTCAGCCACCCCACCTCGGTGGTGAATGACGGCAACAATCCGGTCCGGCTCCAAATCAAAAAGGGGCTCTTTACTTCGCCGGCTACTCTGTGGTTCGGCGCGGCGTACCGCTTTTCTTTTTTTAAATTTTTCTCTCTTGCTGCGACGGGCCATGGGTTTCCTTTTTTTTAGCGGGCCTGCCGACTGACTGTGCCGGCACGACCCGAAGATGAGTAAAAGCGAGAACTAAAAACGCCTACTTGATAAGTATACTAAATGACAGTGCTCTCTGGCCAAAATAATCCGGGGAGCCCCTGACAGCTCTCTTTTTCTAAGAAAAACAAAACTTTCCCTCTTTGTTAACGGCTTCTCATAGTCAGGCGACAACAAGCTGTTGTCAAAAGCAAACAGTTGTGTAAGATAAAAGATTGCACTTACATTTTTGAGGAGAGTATGGGGCAGCAATCGTTCGACATAGCGGCGTACAGCCGGGAGATGGAGGCCATTCTCGGTGGTCAGGACAATAAGCAGTCCCACCTCTTTTGGAAGGCCTTTTCCTTTGCCGTCGACGCCCACCAGGACCAGCGCCGCAAATCAGGCGAGGCTTATGTCAGCCATCCCTGCATGGTGGCCATGATCCTTGCCAAAGAGCTGGGGGTCACCGACCAGGAGACCCTGGCCGCCGCCCTCCTCCACGACACCGTCGAGGATGTCGAGGACGTATCCATGGAGCTGGTGGGCGAGCTTTTCGGCCCCAAGGTGGAGGCCATTGTCGAAGGCTGTACCAAAATCAGCCATTTCAAGGGCGACCGCAAGACCTTTCTCAACCTGGTACACCGTAAACTCTTTTCCGGTTCCGCCGCCCATCTTGAGGTGATGCTGGTCAAACTGGCCGACCGGCTCCATAATCTGCGGACTCTGGAATCCATGCCCAAACATAAGCGCCAGAAGATTTCCGACGAAACCATCGGCGTCTACGCCCCCATGGCCGGTCTTCTCGGCGTCTTTGTCCTCAAGAGGCAACTTTACAATCTGGCCCTGCTCTATAAATATCCGCGCCAGGGGCCACGGATCATGGTCACCATCCGCCGCCTTCTGCGGCAGGCAGAGGAGGCCGGCATTGTCGACACCCTGAAAAAAGAGATGGATGCCGCCTGGATCAACAGCTCCATCCGCCTCAAATCCAAGGGACTCTGGTCCTATTACCGCCCCCAGGAGGGTGGTCTGGTTGCCGCCATTGAAAATCCCCTGGAAGTCTATATCGTTGTTGATGACCTGCAGACCTGCTACCGAACCCTGGGTATCCTCAATCAAACCTTCCCGCCCATCCCGCGCACCATGCGCGACTTCATAGCCAACCCCAAGCCCACCGGCTATCAGTCCCTCCATGTTCGGGCCAACATCAAGGGCCAGAATTATCTCTTCAAAATCCGCACCCAGGAGATGGCCGACCAGGCCAAGCTCGGCATCATCCGCGACTGGTATGCCAAACGGGCCGTGCCTTCGCGCTTCAAGAAAGAAATCACCGAGATGTTCAACATCATGGGCGGCGATGTTGACCTTTCCTACACCGACATGATTGCCGCCAGCGGCAAAACCGAAATATACACCTACACCCCCAAAGGGGGTCGTATCTGCCTGCCCCGCCAATCCACCGTCCTTGATTTTGCCTTTAAGGTCCACACCGAGATCGGCCACCGCTGCATCGGCGCCCAGGTGGGCCAACGGGAGGTAGACCCTGCCTTTGTCCTCCGTGATGGCGACCGGGTGACCATCCTCACCCAAAAAGAGCCGGTCAATTTTGACCTGGACATCCAGGATCTCTGCCAATCACCCCGAGCCCGGGCTGAACTGGCCCGCACCTTCCGCACCCGGCGCGCAAGGCTGGCCAGAGAAACAGGCGAACTGATCATCCACCAGGAGCTCAAGCGCTATGGCATCCCCTGTGCCGTTCTCGACGAGCCCGGCATGGAGGACATTCTTGAATATTTCGGTCTGGAAAGCAAAGAGGCCCTCTTTACCATGCTGGGCCAGGGCAAACTCCGGCTCCGGGAAGTCATCTATGAAATAAAAAATGGCCTTTACGCCGACAAAGAATCCTTGATGCCGCCCACCGGCGCCCTCAACTCCATTGAACTTGACAGCGTCGATCCGGCCTGGGTCAAATTCTCCAGGTGCTGCAACCCCCTGCCCACTGAAAAAAGGCTGTACGGTCTGTTGAGCGAGCGCGGCCTTTCGGTCCATCGCCTTGAGTGTGCCAGGATGCAGGAGCTGAAGATTCAACGGGAAGACATCATGGAGGTCCGCTGGGACCTGAAGAAGACCAAATTGGAAAAAGAGCAGACCCTGGATATCCCGGCCGGCCAGAAACGAAGCTTTATTTTCAAGATCCTGGCCACCATCCAGGATGATGTGGCCCTTGCCAAACTCCAGGCCTATGCCGGGCGGGCCGGCAGGGACAAACCGGCCTGGGAGATCCGTTTTGTTGTCGAAACCCTAGACCAACTTAAAAAACTTCTAAAGACCCTCGACAAGTACCCTAAGCTGGTCTACGAATTCGTCCTTGAACAGTAGCGGCCGCTACTGTTCATCCCACCAGTACCTCTACAGCTTGGTGACGCCTTCGGCCAGATCCTCCAGCCCCTCTCTATCAACGATAGTGATAACTGCGCCTTCGCTCTCAATATAGCCGGCCTTGACAAGCTTGGAGAGGATACGGGACAGGGTCTCCGGGATGGTACCCAGATAGGCGGCGAGCTGGGTCTTGGCAATGCTCAATTTAATCTGGCTGGCCCCCTCATTTTGATCGCTTAACAGCAGAAGATGGGTGGCAAGACGGCCGGGCACCTCTTTCAGGGAAAGGGACTCAATCATGCCGGCAAATTGCCGGAGCCGAAGCGACAGGGTGGCGAGCATGGACATGGCCAGGCTGGGGTAGCTGGCAATCAACTCCAGAAAGGCCTGGCGGGGGATAAAAAAGACCCTGCTCTTTTCCATGGTGATGGCGTTGGCCGGGTAGGTGGTGCCGGCAAAGACCGCCACCTCGGCAAAGGGCTCACCAGCCCCGAGGATGTGCAGGATCTGCTCCTTGCCGTCGAAGGACAGCTTGTAAATCTTTACCGAGCCGCTGACGACGATATAGAGACCGGTGGCCTGCTCCCCTTCAGAGAAAATAGGCTGGTTCCGCTTGATCTCCTGGTCAACGAGGATCATGGCAAGCTCGCCAAGCTCTTCTTCATTCAGCCCCTTGAAAAGTTGAATCTGGCTGATCTGTCTCATAATTTCCATAAAAATCTCTCAGATACGCTCAACAAAAAATAATCGTTAGCCGTGGCCATGCTCACCAGCAGCAATAATAATGGCCAGGGCCTTCTCTCTGTACGCAGTTGCCAGCACAGGGGGCAGAGTCATCGGCAGCGGCCTTTTGGCGGCAATCGCCTCAAAAACCATGGAGAACCCAGCACCCTGACCGCTAACCTCAACAAGGCCGGCCTCAAGAAAACCAAGGAGAGGCCAGATATCAACATATTTGCGCAAGGCCTCCTTACCAGCCCAGAGGAGGCCCAGGGCCGTGAGGGTATCGGCATGACATTGCAAAACAAGGCCCTTTTCCTCCCCTCTGACAAACCTGGGTTCAACCCGAGCTAGCGAGGAGCGAATCTCTTGAAAATCAAGGGCGCAGGGCGCAAGACTGGCCAGACCCAGGGCCACACCGCCGCTATGGGAAATGGCAATATGCCCCGAGCCATGGCGATTCGGGTCGCTGCGGACAAAGGGTTTGCCCCGGCCCTCGACGCCAACCTCAACATCGCTTAGGGGCCGCTCCTGCTCAGCAAGCAGGGTGCGGACGGCCTCCTTGACGGCCACACGACCCGCCAGCCACTCCCGCCTGCGATGGGGGAAACGAAAACCTTTAAAGACGGCCAGCTCGGCAGCGGTCAAGACCTCGGCAGCTGTAGCGGCCAAGCCCCCTTCGTCGTCACCAAGCTCAGCCATATCGACCAGCACCAGGCAAAACGGTGTCACATTGCTAGCATCAAGAGCAAAGACCTCTTTGATTTCAGCACTGACATCCATGCCAAAATGGCATTTTTTCCCTTTTTTTACCAATAAAACCACCTAGAAATGAAGTCTTGTCTCTTTAAAGCAAGTTGACTATAGTTTTTTTTATATTCCTGGACATAAAATCAACACCTAGCCAGACGGCCCCTGCCATGCCCTTAGCCTCTCGCCCACCACGTATCTGCTGATGTCTCCCCTTGACGCCATAGCCCTCATTATCCTCGGCGGTTTTATTATCAGGGGAATCTGGGTCGGGTTTATCCGCCAGGTGGCCTCTCTCGTCGCCCTTATCCTCGGCTTTCTGGTCGCGGGTCACTATTACGGTGAGTCACTGCCTCTTATTAGCAATGTTATCCACAATAAACAGCTTGGCTTTCTGGTAACCTACGCCCTCATCTTCTGCCTGGTCTTTATCATTACCCTTTTTATCGGCATAGGCTGCAAAAAGGTGGCCCAACTCATCCTTCTTGATTGGTTCGACAAGACCATGGGTGGCATCCTGGGTGCGACCAAGGGTTTTTTCCTGGCCTGCATCGCCTTTATGGTCCTGGCCATTTTCATCTCCGGCTCAAGCCCGATCTTCACCAAATCCCTTCTCTACCCCTACCTGCAAAAGACCAGCTATCTTCTTCTTGCCGCTGTCAAGGATGACGATGTCCGCGACAAAATGCTCCCCAGAAAGCCGGCCATCTCCAATCTACTTTCGCACTCCATAGATCTGGGCAAGGAAATCGGGCGACAGGCCAAGCAGAAAGCCCGCGAGTATTAACTGATTAACCAGGGTGGTGCGGATGAGCCCCTGCTGTTGCCACTTGCGCCCCGAACTCTGCACCGACTCCTCAGCCAGAACAACTCTCCCTTTTTTTCTTAGAGCAGCAACCAGCATGACATCCTCCATCAGGCCAACCTCCGGAAAACCGCCAAGCTCGCTGAAGAGCTGACGCTCCATAAACAGGGCTTGATCACCATAGGGAAGCCCCAGGTAACGGCAGCGCATATTAGCGCCCCAGGCAATCAGACCAAGCCCCCTCTTGGCACCGACCAGATGGAGGCGAAAGGCACCGGCCACAGCCCCTTTCTGGCCGAGACAGGACTCGACCTCATCCTGAAAAGCTGGCGGCAAAAGGGTGTCGGCGTGGAGAAAGAGCAAAATCTCACCGCTGGCATTGTGGGCGCCGATATTCATCTGCCGGGCTCGCCCCGGTTCTGAAATCACCAGACGGGCCCCATACTCTCGGGCAATGACCGGGGTGGCATCCCTGCTGCCCCCGTCAACAACGATAACCTCAACTCCTGCAGGCAGGGCCGCCAGGGTCGCGGCCAACCGGCCCTCTTCATTGAGGGCGGGAATAATAATGGAAAAGGAGCGGCTCATGGCAGCTCTCCACGCAGGGCCAGGGGTAAGGCCTCAACATCCTCAGGTCGATCGACATCAGAGAGGCTGGCAAGCAAGACCGCCTGCAGCCCCGCTTTGCTGGCCACAGCCAAGGTCTGGTCAAGAACCTGGTCGCTGCCCCAGGAGATATTTTCAAAAAAGTCCGGGCGAGGGCTGCGCAGACCAATGAGATAATAGCCGCCATCACTGGTAGGCCCCAGGACCAGCTCCTCTTGCTCTAACGCTGAAAAGGCCTGAGCCAATACAGCGGTGCTGACCGCCGGACAATCAGCCCCCACCACAACCACGCGCTGATAACCACGCCTGAAGCCCTGATCAAAGGCAAAACTCATCCTTTCGCCCAAATCAGCCCCCACCTGTTTCTGCCACGGCAGCTGGCTGCCCAGCCAGGCCGCCATCTCGTTCTGGCCGGCGCCGGCCATGGCCAGCTCAACATGAACCTGGCCGGCCAAGCCGGCGGACTCAGCAGCCAGCTTTTCGGTCATGCGGCGCTGGAGATCTGCAGCGCCCTGGCGGCCAAGATAGGGAATGAGCCGGGTCTTACTGCTTCCCGGCCGCGGATAGCGGCTGAAGATAATGCAGAGATCCTGCTCTTTTTTTGGAGTTTTCACTTTATATCAAGGGAGCGGCACAGTACAGTCGCCAGTGTAATAGTTTTCGGATGAAACACTTCAACAGTGTAACCACAATCTCATACCATTTTGACCGCAAAACAAGTTAAAAAAAGGCACCCTCTCTCTTACCAGAAACGCACTTACCGCGCCATGGTCGACCAGGGCACCCTGCAGGCCACCAACATCACGGTCCAGGAAACAGACTTGCACATCCTGGCTGAGCAGGAGGTCCGGGCCTTGGCCCACGACCTCATTATTACCTGCCGCAGCCAGATTGAAGGCTATATAGCCGGTCATCCGCAGTTTGCCAGCGCCCTGCTGCCGCTGCCCTTCGACAACCTGGCCCCGGCCATCATTCAGGCCATGCTGAGGGCAGGCCATGCTGCCGAGGTCGGCCCCATGGCGGCGGTGGCTGGTGCCATTGCCGAATTTGTCGGCCAAGGCCTGCTGAAAAGCGGCCTGACCAGTGAGGTGATGGTGGAAAACGGCGGCGACATCTTTCTGCTGCGTCACCAGGAATGCTTGAGCGCCATCTATGCCGGCCAGTCACCGCTGAGTAACCGCATCGGCCTGCGTCTTGCCCCTGACAAAATGCCCTTAGGCATCTGCACCTCCTCGGGCTCCATCGGCCACTCACTCTCCTTCGGCCAGGCTGATTCGGTCACGGTCTTGGCCCCTGACACGGCCCTGGCTGATTGCGCCGCCACCCGTTTGGGTAACGAGCTCAAGGCCGACGACGACATGGCCCACACCCTGGAGGTGGCCCAAAAGATTCCCGGTCTGTTAGGGGTGGTGGTGGTCAAAAACGAGACCTTGGGGGCCTGGGGCGATGTCGAACTCGTCAAAATTTAGCAGCTATCTGTGCCTTTGCCAAAACAGCATTACCAAGAAAGATGTGGCCACATCCTCTGTATCCTTGCATCCCCCCTAGCGAATAGGTATATTTTTTTAGCCCTTCCTGCCAACCTCAACCACCCATAAACCATGAACTGGAAAAATCTTTTTAGCCCGGGACAGAGCATCAATACCGATGAGGCCAAAGAGTATATCAAGGCCCACAAAGATAACACCTTTCAACTCCTCGATGTCCGCCAACCCAAGGAGTATGAACAGGAGCATCTGCCAGGCGCCATCCTCATCCCCCTCAAGGAGCTCATCAGCCGCCAGACGGAGCTGGACCCCAACAAACCGGTCTTGGCATACTGTGCTGCCGGAGTGCGCTCCAAGGCGGCCTGCCAGCTTCTCCAGGGTCAGGGATTCAAAGAGGTTTACAATATCAGCGGCGGCATCAGAGCCTGGCACGGCACCAGGGCCGGCGGCCCTGAAGAAATCGGCATGGAGTTTTTCACGGCTACGGAGTACAGCGACATCTTCAAAATGGCCTATGCCATGGAAGAGGGCTTAAAACAACTCTATCTCGGCATGGTAGAGCTGGTTGCCGGCGAAGAGGAGAAAGAACTACTGCGTACAATGGCCGCCTTTGAAGATCGCCACAAGGTCGGCCTGGTCCACGGCTTTTTGCCGGAGGGTGATGAGATCCCCGACATCAGTGATATGGACGTCATGGAAGGCGGCATGGACCGCACCCAGATTATGGCCCACTTTGGCCCCCATCTCCATGATATGGAGGACATCCTCAACCTCGGCATGCTCCTTGAAACTCAGGCCTACGACCTTTACTCGCGCTTAGGCAGACAG
>JBFFIS010000057.1:0-10441 GCA_041556375.1 Desulfurivibrionaceae bacterium
CTATACGGTGATGGAGCCCTCCATCAATATGAACATCGAGCAGCGCCTCGGCCATCAGGGCGTCGAGGTCGAGCGCTCCTCCTATTTCAGCAGTCATATCAGGCGCGGCTCCCGGCTTGACCGCACCCTGCTCAAGGAGAGGGCGGAGCTCCTGGAGCTTGCCGTCCCCTATCTCAAGTATGATGTCGGCGCCGAGTGTAATTTTTCCGTGGCCGAGACGGTGCTGGCCAAAAATCGCGATTATGACGGCGTTGTCCATGTCTACCCCTTCTCCTGTATGCCGGAGACCAGCGCCGCCAGTGTTCTTTCCGTTACCGCCACCGAACTCGGCATCCCCATCCTGACCCTGCCCCTGGACCGCAAGGATATGGGGCTGCGGATCGACACCCAGATTGAGGCCTTTGTCGATATCATGCATATGAAACGTTCAGGGCATTTAGTTTAGGAGGGCCATGGTGAAGATCGGTCTGCCCATAGAGCTCCTCAGTTTTGATTGGATATGTCGCCTCAAGGAGGACATCAGCCGTCTGGCGGCTGATATCGAGTTTTGCCATGTTCCGGGCCCGGCCCAGGGGCGGCTGACCATTCCCCTTTCCGAGGGCGATGCCTGCTTCCCCTTTAAAAAGATGATTCGTACTGCCATGGCCCTGTTGCCCGAGGTCGATCGCCTCCTTATCCCTCGCCTGGTCCGTCTTGATGGCCATCTGCTCTGTCCCAATTTTCGGGCCTTTCCCGACCTGGTGGCCTTGAACCGTGATAGGTTGCCGACGAGCGCTAAGGATACCGCCATCATCGATACGGTGGTGGATATTGGCAGCCCGGCTGATGAGGACAGGGTGCGCCTTGACGTACTCCAGGCCCTGCTGGGCACCAGCCCAGCCAGCCTAACCACGACTTTTCCCGAGCCGGCGAGTGCTACGGCTAAAACCGCCAAACTCGAGGCCAAGCTGGCCCCCTATGCTAAAAACATCGCCCTCATCGGCCGCTCCTATATGGTCCAGGACCCCCATCTTAATATGGGTATCCCCGAGATTCTAAACAGTCAGGGCTATGGCGTCATCACCCCCCAGGATTTTGATTTTAAGACCCTGGATCAGACAGCGGCCCGCAATGATTATTATGCCAAGACCATGTATTGGCGCGGTGCCCGGGAGTGTCTCGGGGCCTTCATGCATCTGACCGAGGAGTTTGAGCCGGCCGGTATTATCTATCTGCTCTCCTTTAACTGCGGGGTGGATGCTCTGGTGCGCATTGAGCTCATGAGTCTGCATAAAAAATTGGACAACAAAATTCCCATGATGGTCCTGGTGGGCGACGAACATAGTCAGCGCGAGCATGTCGTCACCCGTCTGGAAGCTTTTTTGGATGTTATTGATGGAATCACCACCAGTTAATTCCCCGGCCCTCGAGGTCTACCTCGGCATTGATGTCGGTTCGGTCACCACCAAGATGGTGCTTCTGGCTGCTGGCAGCGGCGAGGTCCTCGACCACGTCTATCTGCGCACCAGCGGTGATCCGATCCGTTCCATCCGCCAGGTCATGGCCCGCATTGAAGATGATCCCCGTGACCTGGAGATCCTGGCGGCAGCCACCACCGGCAGCGGCCGGATGCTGGCTGCCAAGCTGATCGGCACCGATCTGGTCAAAAACGAGATCACCACCCATACCCTGGCCGCCCTGACCATTGCCCCTGATGCCCAGACCATTATTGAAATTGGCGGCCAGGACTCAAAAATCATTATTGTCCGCGACCGGATGGCCATTGATTTCAACATGAACACGGTGTGCGCCGCCGGTACCGGATCCTTTCTCGATCAGCAGGCCGGAAGACTGGGCATGAAGGTGGAGGATATGGGTGACATGGCCCTGGCCTCGGAGAGCCCAGCCTCCATATCCGGGCGCTGCACCGTCTTTGCCGAGACCGATATGATCCATAAGCAGCAGATCGGCGTCGGCCGCAACGATATTGTCGCCGGTCTCTGCCAGTCCCTGGTTCGCAACTACCTGGCCACCGTGGCCCGGGGCAAGCAGATTCTGGGGCCGGTAGTCTTTCAGGGCGGCGTTGCCGCCAATAAGGGCATTGTTAAGGAGTTTGAGCGCCAGACCGGCCATCAGATTGCCGTCTTCCCCTACTACGGGGTGGCTGGCGCCTATGGTGCCGCTATCTATGCCTCAAAGGCCGCGGGACAGCGCCCTCAATTTCAAGGCTTTGAACTCCTGCACCGAGATTTTTCGGTGGACAGCTTTGGCTGTCGGAAATGTGAGGAGGAATGTACGGTGCTTCGTCTTTACCGGGATGGTAAGGCGGTTTCTTTTTGGAATGATCGCTGTGGGCGCTATTCGGAGGGGGAGAGGCCGGAGGATAAGATAAGTTCGGTTTTATAGTTATTCGATGCAAAGCTGTTTCATGTCGTTATTTGTTTTATTGCAGGATAGTTTTATTCCTTTTTGCTTGCCCAAAAAGGAATGCAAAAAGGGCACCCCTAACAGCCCTGGCCTTCGGCATCGCTCGTCTTCCGCCGTAAAAAGGGAATTCTAAAAACTCGCTGCGCTCAGACAGTTTACAATTCTTTTCCTTTTCACGGCTCCAGCTCGCTCAGGGCTGAATGGGGGAGAGTCAAAATCTCTAAATCTAAAACCACCCATTTTAGCGTTTAAAATTTAACCAGCTATCTGTTACCATGGTCCGTATTACTACCTAATACGGAGAGGGTGGCCATGGAAAGCGAAGAGTGGCGGCAGGAAAATAGCGACCGGGAGATCTCCCCGCAGAAATTAGCCGAGCTTATCAGCCCCGGCTCCCGAATTTATATCGGCTCCGGCTGTAGTGAGCCCACCATTCTCACTGAGCAGCTGGTGCTGCGCAAGCAGAGTTTTACCGACTGTCAAATCATTCATTTCCTGACCCTGTCCGGGAATAAATTTTTTGATGATGTCGAGCCCTCCCATTATCGCCATCAGGCCCTGTTCGTTGGCCAAACTATCCGCCAGGCCGTCAATGAGGGCAAGGCCGATTACATTCCCATTTCTCTCTCCGATATCCCCAAACTCATTACCTCTGGTCGGCTGCGCATAGATGTGGCCTTGCTGCAGGTCAGCCCGCCAGGCAAATATGGTTTTTGTTCCCTGGGCATTAATGTCGATATCAACCGCACCGTCTTTGACCACGCCAAGATGGTCATCGCCCAGATTAATCCCCTCATGCCCCGCACCAACGGCGATTCCTATGTGCGTTTTGCTGACATCGACTATTTTGTCTGCCAGCAGTCGTCTCTCCTGGAGTTTAGCTATCCGCCGCCGGATGCAACAACCCAGAAGATTGGTCGCCTCTGTGCCCGGATCATTGAGAACGGTTCCACCTTGCAGTTCGGCATCGGCAATATCCCCAATGCCACCCTGGAGTATCTCAAGGATAAAAAGGATCTGGCCGTGTTTAGCGAGGTCATCTCCGACTCTATTATCGATCTTATAGAGGAGGGCGTTGTTACCTGCCGCAATAACCATCAGCCCCATATCCAGACCTCCTTTGCCATGGGCAGCAAGCGCCTCTACGATTATGTCGCCGAAAACCCCTTCATCGAGTTTCAGCCCACCGGCTATATTAATGATATTGTCAATATTGCCAAGAACAGTAAGCAGGTTTCTATTAATGCCGCCCTGTCGGTGTCTCTCACCGGTCAGGTCAACTCAGATAGCCTCGGCGCCCAGATATACAGCGGTGTCGGTGGTCAGCTTGATTTTACCCGCGGCGCTGCCCTGTCAAAGGGCGGCAAGCCGATAATCTGTCTGCCCAGCACCACCCACGATGAAAAAACATCGAGGATTGTCGCCACCCTGGCCCCGGCCTCCGGTGTCGTTATCCCGCGTAGTGAGGTGCATTATGTTGTTACCGAATGGGGGGTGGCATTTCTGCATGGCAAGACTATCCGTGACCGGGTTTTGCAGATGATCGGTATTGCCCATCCCAAATTCAGGCAGGAGTTGCTGGCTGAGGCCAAGCGCCTTAACTTTGTCTATCAGGACCAGATTTTGCCGCTGACCCAGGATGGCGTTGTTGTCCTCTACCCCGATCAGTACGAGTGGCGTTACCAGAGCCGGGCCTTGGGTGAGGTCTCTTTTCGGCCGGTGAAAACAACGGATGAACGCCTGCTGCAGGAACTCTATTATGATCTTGATGTGGAGGACCGCAAGCTCCGCTTTTTTGCCCCCAAGAGTACCTTTAGTCATAACGAGACCCAGCGGACGGTTAATGTCGATTACGAAACGGTCTTTGTTATTGTCGGCCTCGTAGGCGAAGAGGAGAACCAGCAGATTGTTGCCATTGGCTCCTACTATTTGAATCGGGCCACCAATATGGCCGAAATCGCCTTTACCGTGGCTGAAAAATTTCGCAATCAGGGTCTGACCAGCCATATGATGTCAAAGCTCATTGATATCGCCAAGGAGAAAGGGGTGCGGGGCTTTGAGGGTGAGGTGCTGAAGTTCAATGATCCCATGGTCCATATTTTGAAGACCGTGCCCTATGCCATCCGTTTCACGTCTGAAGAGGATTGCTTTTCTTTTCGATTTGCCTTTGCTGAAAAAGGCGAGCTGTCGGCTTAGAGAAATCGGCCAACTTCTTGCCTGGCAGTGCTTGACAGAATTTCCATGGCGCCGATATAGTGTGAAGATGTCTATTAACTGGAAAACACAAGGGATATTGCTGACTTTTGCTGCCATGGTTTTTTTGAATGGCTGCACCTCTCTGGTGATCACCAGGGTGGTCGGGCCCACGGTGGACAATCTCCAGAGGCAGAAGGATGTTGATCTCGTCTGTGAGGGGGCCTCCTCCTTTTTGCTCATGATCGATAGCCTGCTGGCCTCCAGGCCGGATGATCGTCAGCTGCTGATCACCGCCACCCAGGCCTATGGTGCCTATACTGCGGCCCTTGACGTTTGTGGGCGGCAGGAACGGGCAAGGGTGCTCAGTAAAAAGGCCCGGGAGTATGGTCTTGCCCTCCTCAGTCAACTCTGTGTTTGTGAGGGCAGGGTAGAGCCCTTGGATGTCATGCGCCAGAATCTGCAGAATTTCGGCAAGGCAGATGTGCCTTCCCTTTTTTGGGGTGCCTATGGCTGGGCGGTGTGGCTCCAGTATGAGAAAGGCACACCGGCGGCGCTCTCCGATTTTCTTCGGGTGGAACAGATCATGCTGCGGGTCGTTGAGCTTGATGAGGGATTTTATCATGGCAGTGCCCATCTCTTTCTTGGTATGTATTACGGATCGAGATCGGCTATGCTCGGGGGCAAGCCGGAACTGAGTAAGCACCATTTTGACCGGGCCCTGGAGTTAAGCAAACGCCAGCTGCTGGCCACCCAGGTTTCCTATGCCCAGACCTATGCCAAAACGGTCTTTGATGGCGATTTATACAGAAGCCTCCTGCAGGAGGTTGTTGATTTTGATTTGGAAAACAGGCCTGATCTCTATCTGGCCAACCAGGTGGCAAAACGTCAGGCTCGCCAGCTTTTAGAAGACATGGAACGCTATTTCTAGGGCGGTGGAGCAGGATTCTTCACCGTGAATCTTAAGGGGAGTGCTATGGGTTTCAGGGTACATGGGGTACAGGTTATTGTCATGCTTATGGCCCTGGTGTTTGTGCCGGTCTGCTTCGCCTCTCCCAAATATCTCTTCAAAGTGGCCTCCGTGGCTCCGGACGGTAGTGTCTGGGCCCAGCGTTTTCAAGATTTTATCAAGGAGGTCGAGACCAAGAGTGGCGGTGATATTGGCTTTCGCGTCTACCTTGGCGGCTCCATGGGTGATGACCGTTCCATGTATCGCAAGATGCAGGTCGGCCAGCTCCATGGCGGCGGCTTTACCATGACCGGGATCGGCGCCGTTGTCCCTGATTTTAGGGTAATGGGTATTCCCTTTCTCTTTCGCTCCTATGATGAGGTTGATGTCGTTCGCAAGGGCTTGGAGCCCTCCTTTAAAAAGGCCTTTGCTGACAAAGGGTTGGAGTTTCTGGCCTTTACCGAGGTCGGCTTCGTCTATACCATGTCCACCGCCCCCATCACCACCATGGCCCAGCTCCAGTCCGGCAAATGCTGGCTGCCGGAAGGTGACCCGGTGAGTGCCGAGTTTTTCGCCGCGGTTGGCGTTTCTCCTATTCCCCTCACCATTCCCGATGTTCTCACCTCTCTGCAGACGGGGATGATCGATACCGTCTTTAACGGTCTCTACGGCTCCATAGTGCTGCAATGGTTCACCAAGGCCAAATTTGTCTCCGATAGCCCTTTTGGTTACGCCTACGGTGCCTTTCTTTTGGATCGCCGGCAGTTTGCCAAGCTGCCGGCCGACTATGCGGATATGGTACGAGATGCGGCGGCCCGCCATTTTCAGGGACTGCTGGAGGATACCAGGAAGAGCAATTTTGATTCGCGGACTGTGCTCAAACAAAATGGTGTGGCTTTTGTCACCCCCACCCCCGAAGCCTTGGTTGACTTGCTGGCAAAGCGTGATGAAGCGGTCATCCGTATGAGGAGTGGCCAGGCCTTTTCAAAAGGCATTTATGAAGAGACTATGCGACTTCTTGGTAAGGGGCGGCAATAATCCCGTCGCAACCACCGGCGCCGGACGAATTTTTGTCGCCATTGATCAATGTAGTGTGCAGCCCAAATGAAGCAGGGCCTGGTTAAATTTCTCTGTGGCCACTGGAACCGGTAATTGAGCCCCATGACCTTCACTCATTTTGTTAAAGAAACAGGGAGAATTCTCCAGAGACTGGAAGAGGGCTTCCTCTGCCTGCTGCTCATGACCATGATGCTGCTGGCCTTTGCCCAGATTGTCATGCGCAGTTTATTTTCCGGTGGCTTTCTCTGGGCCGACTCCTTTCTGCGCTATCTTGTGATCTGGAGCGGCATGTTCGGCGCCGCCCTGGCCACCCGAAAAGGCAAGCATATCGCCTTGGATATCGTTACCTATCTGGTGCCAAAATGGCTCCAGCCCTGGCTCAAATGTTTCATCGATTTTTTTTCCTTCCTGGTGGCGCTGGTCCTTGCCTATGCCGCTGTCATCTTTGTCAGAAATGAGGCGGAGTTCGGAGCCTCAGTCCTGCTGTTGATACCGGTTTGGTGCTGGAATCTGGTTTTCCCCCTGGCCTTTAGCCTCATAGCCCTGCGGTTTTTGAGCTCGGCTGTCGCCGACCTTCTCGTGCTGCTTGGTAAAAAAGAACAGCAGGATTCTCGACTGGGGTTTGGGCTGTGACTTTTCTGAAGCTTATAACCTTTTTTCTGGCCCTGCTCGGCACCCCTCTTTTTATCATCATCTCCGCCCTGGCCCTGCTCTCCTTTTACAGTGAAGGGATCGACATTTCGGTGGTTATAATTGAGATGTCACGCCTGACAGATACCCCTTTACTGCTGTCACTTCCCCTTTTTATCTTTGCCGGCACCCTCTTGGCCGAGAGTGGCGCCCCCCAGCGGATGTTGCGCCTTTCCCAGCTCCTGCTGGGCTGGATGCCCGGCGGTCTGGCCGTGGTTGCCCTGGCTGTTTGCGCTATTTTCACCGCCTTTACCGGGGCCTCCGGGGTGACCATTTTTGCCCTGGGCGGCCTGCTCATGCCGGCCCTTCTTGAGGACGGTTATTCAGAGAAATTTTCCCTGGGACTGATTACCTCTTCCGGCAGCCTGGGCCTCCTTTTTCCGCCCAGTCTGCCCCTTATCCTCTATGGCGTTATTTCTGAATCACGTATTGATCAGCTCTTTCTTGCCGGTATCCTGCCGGGGCTTCTTATGCTCGCCCTGCTGGTGGGTTACAGCATCAAAAAAAGTCCGGCCCGGAAGGGCAAATATCAAAGGCCGACCATGGTAGAAGTCTTTGCCGGTCTTCGTGAGTCAGCCTGGGAACTGCCCCTGCCGGTGATTGTTCTCGGCGGCATTTATGGCGGCATTTTTGTCGCCGGTGAGCCGGCTGCGGTAACCGCCCTCTATGTTGTTGTGGTCGAGGTCTGTATAAAACGTGATGTCGCCTTTTCCCGCCTGCCGGCGAGCATGATCCAGAGCATGATGCTCTTTGGCGGTATCCTCGTTATTTTGGCCGCCTCCATGGCTTCCACAAATTACCTGGTGGATATGCAGGTCCCCACCCGTCTCTTTGAGTTCATCAAACAGTATATTGATAGTAAGTACACCTTTCTGCTGCTCCTCAATATATTCCTGCTCATTGTCGGTTCTATGCTGGATATTTTTTCAGCCCTGGTCCTGGTGGTGCCGCTGATTGTTCCCATCGCCGAAGGCTATGGGGTTAACCTCATTCATCTGGGCATAATTTTTTTGACCAACCTGCAGATTGGCTATTGCACGCCGCCGGTGGGGCTCAATCTTTTTTTGGCTTCCTACCGTTTCGACAAGCCCGTGGTCCTGCTTTACGGTGCCACTCTGCCCTTTCTCCTTCTGCTACTTGTCACCCTGCTTCTTATTACCTATTTCCCCTTTTTCAGCCTCTTTCTCGTGGGCTTGTGGGGCTAAGGCATACCTTTTAGTAAATTTATAAAAGGATTGGTGTTGTGCTTGATCCCTCCATGCGAGGCATGACTCTAATGCTTTTTAGTGCACTCTTGGGCGGCTGTGGTGGGGGGCTGGATGAGTTAGTCTTTGGCAAGTGCTATACTTGCGCCCTCTATCCTTCTACACGAGGAAAAGCCGGCAATTCCTGCCAATTGACTATCAGTTTGGGGAAGACGGTGATGTCGATATTATGCTTGAGGACAAGATCTATGAAATCGGCAGTCCTCGATCGAGACAGTAAGCTGAAGAAGGTAACGAAGAAGACACAAAAAAAGAAAAAAAAGAAAAACACGAGGCGTAAAAGACGCGAAGCCTGTTTGGTGCCGATCCCAGGCAAAAAAAAAGGGCAAGACTGTCGGTAAAGCTTTGCACGGGGTGACAGTCCTGCCCTGGGGGCACGAGGTAAGTGGTGTGATCAGTTAATGGATCGTATCTTTCTCCGTGGAGAATCTGCTGAGCAGGTCATCGATCTGCTCTTTCTGATCAGCTGTAAGGTTAATAAATTCCAGGCCAATTTTGCGGATGACAGACTGGCCATGCTGGCCTGAAGGCAGGATGTCATTGACATAGACAATCCGGCAGGAGATTTGGCCCAGCAGAAAGCCTTCAAGGTTGTTGAGGATGTTTAACTCACTCATCTCTTCGCAGTCGGAACCAGCATGGGCCAGGTACTGCAGACCAATGCCGGTTGTACTGATGTTACGTATTTCGCAAAAATTGCTGGAGCTGAAGGCGACAAATCCCTGCTTGAGGAGAAAACGTTCAGATTTCCTGGCTCGCACTTGGCCGGCAACAGGATGAGAAGCGGACGGCTTCGGACTATCTGTCATTGCTGTCGTTTCCATGAAGTTCATCTTATTCCTCGGTTTAAAAAGTTGCCTACTGTCCCTCAGTCTTGAGGCATAATCTACGCCAACTTGCCGGGTCCGACAATTGGCAGAGTGTTTAAAAGGCATCTAGGTGAAACGTTTAGGTGGAGAGGATGTGTGGCGAGGGGGTGAGGCCTAGGAGAAGGCTATATGCCCTGTTGAGAGTGGAGTTGGTCGCGGAGGCGGACAATGAGCTCGCTGGTGGTCTCACAGGAGAGTTTTTTCATGATATTGGCCCGGTGGACCCGGACTGTTTTGGGGCTGATAAAGAGCACCTGGCCGATTTTGGCGGTATCAAAACCCTGGGCGATGAGGTGACTGATCTCCTGCTCCCGGGGGGTGAGAGTCGTCGTTGTTTTGTCGGCGCTGGCCGGGTCTTTACCGGTAATGATGCAGTCGATAATCTTGGCTGAAGCGGTGGGGCTCAGGTGGGTCTGGCCGCCCGCGACCTGCCTGATGGCAGTTTCCAGCTCCGTTGCCGGGTCAAATTTAAGGACAAAGCCTTTGGCCCCGGCCTGCATGGCCTGCTGGATGAAATCTGGGTTCTCATGCATGGTGTACATGACAATCTTGGTACGTGGTGAAATGGATTTAATTCGCGGGATCATCTCAATACCGCTTAAACCTTTCATGGTGATGTCCAGGATGGCAACATCCGGCTTTGTCTGGTCAATGACCCGCAGGCCTTCAATGCCGTCTCCGGCCTCGCCGACCACTTTGACGTCGCCGAGTTCCGACAGGGTACTGATGATACCTTGGCGCAGGAGGTGGTGATCATCGACGAGAACAGTGGTGATGGCGCTCTGGCTGGGGGGTTGAGTCATTTTCTCACACGTTATTAGGGTCTGGCTGTATAGAAGCCTGGTGCTTCATTCTCACTACTTCTCAAAAATGCCCCGGCTGCCAAAGCATACGGCAAAAAATAATCTTTGCCACAATTAATATTTCCGCTCGAGCTGCTAGATGGCCATGGCCTCGGCTGTCTCACCATGGAAAATGGGGAGGCGAATAGACATGGTGGTGCCTCGTCC
>JBFFIS010000058.1:0-10419 GCA_041556375.1 Desulfurivibrionaceae bacterium
GGGCACGCCAGGACAAAGGTCATGATCTGGAGACCTTGGTCTTCCCCCTTATCGATCCTGGTGGGATGGCGGTACATGACTTTATTGTCCCGGGGCAGCTTAGCCCTGTGCGTTTCACTGCCAGACATGTCCTCTCCAGTCTGGCCGGGAGGTTTAAGGTCTGGTTGGCCAGGCATGGTGAGAGGGGCAAGGGCTGCAACTAATGGATAAAACTCTTTGCTTCCCACACCTATCCTGCTACAATCCCCCTTTGTTTCAAGGGGATTTCGAGAGTTTTGGCCTTAACGGCAGCCCGCCTATCGGGCATTTTATATAGAGGAGTTTTGTCATGTTTAATCTTTCAGGAAAAGTCGCAATAATCACGGGGAGCTCCAGAGGTATCGGTAAGGCCATTGCTCTGCGCTTTGCCGAAAATGGCGTTAATATTGTTGTTAATTATGTCCGGCATCGCCAGGATGCCGAAGAAACGGCACGCCTTGTCGAGGAGCGCGGTGCCGAATGTATGGTGGTCAAGGCCAATGTTGCCAATGATGACGACGTGGTGGCCATGTTTGAGCAGATCCGCCAGCGTTACGGGCGCTTGGATTTCTTGGTGTCAAACGCCGCATCGGGTGTCTTGAAGCCGGCAATGGAGCTTTCTCCGCGCCACTGGAACTGGGCCATGGATATCAATGCCCGGGCCCTGCTGACATTGGCCCAGCAGGCCGTCCCCCTTATGACAGACGGCGGCCGGATCATGGCCGTCTCCAGTCTAGGTTCGGTACGGGCCGTGGAAAATTATACCGCGGTTGGCGCCTCCAAGGCGGCTCTGGAGTCCCTGGTCCGTCACCTGGCAGTTGAGCTGGGTGAAAAGAATATTACCGTCAATACCATCAGTGCCGGGGCCGTCGACACCGAGGCTCTGAAAAAATTTCCCAACAGAAATCAGATTCTTGACTCGGCCCTGGAGCGGACCCCCATGGGTGTTTTGACCACTCCGGACGATGTTGCTGATCTGGCCCTGTTTTTGGCAAGCGATCTGGCCAAGATGATCCACGGCCAGACCGTGGTTGTTGATGGGGGATATTCCATCAGGGCGTGATCATGGCAACTAAGGCAGTATTTAAGACCCTCCGGCCCCTTATCCTAGCCTCTGGTTCGCCCCGCCGCCGGGATTTTCTCAGCGATCTTGGTCTCCACTTTGAGGTCAAAACCGTCGCGGTGGATGAAGCAGACCTGCCTGGAGAGAGGCCCGAGGCCTTTGTCCGGCGGCTGGCCTGTGAGAAGGCCTGGGCCGTGGCTAAAGACCATCCCGAGCATATCGTTCTTGGCGCTGATACCATTGTTGTCCGCGATGGCATCCTCCTTGGCAAGCCGAAAAGCCGCAGCCATGCCGAAGAGATTCTGAGCTCTCTTGCCGGCCACTGGCATGAGGTGTGGACAGGTTTTGCCCTCTGCGGCCGGCAGCCCCATTTTGAGAAGGTTGGCGCAGTGGTGACCAGGGTCCGTTTTGCTGATCTGACCCCGGAGGTCATTGCCGCCTATGCGGCTTCCGGTGATGGTGGCGATAAGGCCGGGGCCTATGGCATCCAAAGTGGCGGGGCCTTTCTGGTTGCTGAGATTTCCGGTTCCTACACCAACGTGATCGGCCTGCCGGTAGCTGAAGTTATTGCTGCTCTTCTGGAGATCAAGGTCCTTGGGGTCGCCGGCTGATTTCATCTGGGAAAGGCGGTGAAAAATCAAAAGCCTTTTTGACAACAGCAGCGTGGTAACATAGGATAAAGAATGTTTCCTGAAAGTGAAAAGGTGCGCTCAGGAAACTGGTATTAAGGAAATCCATGCTCCCCGAAAAAACAAAAGAAACCATCGATACCAGCCAAGTCTTTCTTGCCAGGCAGCCTATTTTTCGCCCGAATATGAAGGTCTTCGGCTATGAGCTCCTCTTTCGCTCCGGCCTGCAGAATTTCTGTAGCGCCGCCATTGATTCCATGGCGGCCACCTCAAATGTTATCAGTAATAGTCAGTACCTTCTCGGTCTGCAAAAGGTGACGGCCGGGAAACGGGCCTTTATCAACTTTCCCCAGGGGATGTTGAACCGCCATACCCCTTTTCTTTTCTCGGCACGTAGTACCGTCGTGGAGATTCTTGAAGATGTCAAAGTGACCCCGACCTTGCTCAAGAACTGCAGCAAGCTCGCTGACAAGGGCTATATCTTTGCCCTGGATGATTTCAAATATCGCAAGGGGCTGGAGCCGCTTATGGAACTGGCCAAGATCGTTAAGTTCGATGTGTTGGCCATGAGTTGGGAGGAGCTTGAGGAAGAGGTGGCCAGGGCTCGCAGGTATAAGCTTAAGCTGCTAGCTGAAAAGGTAGAGACCATGGCTCAGTTTCAGCGTCTCCAGGAAATGGGTTTTCATCTCTATCAGGGCTATTTTTTCAGCAAGCCCGAGATTATGAGCAGTAAGGATATTCCCGGCTCCAAGCTCCAGTACCTCAATATGCTCAGCCAGCTTCAGGATCAGACCACTGATTATGAGAAAATAGCGGAGCTGGTCTCCCATGATGTGGCCTTGGCCTATAAACTTCTGCGCTATGTGAATTCCGCCGCCTTTGGCGTGCGCGTGGAGGTCAAATCACTGCAAAGCGCCATTGCCCTGGTGGGAGAAGAGAAGCTGCGCCAGTGGATCAGCGTCATGATGCTCTCCTATCTGGCCGAGGATAAGCCCAACGAACTCCTGCGCCTCTCTGTGCAGCGGGCCCGCTTTTGCCAGGGCCTCAGCGATCTCATCGCCGGGGTGGGCTCTAGGGCAAGCTGTTACACCCTGGGGATGCTCAGCCTGCTTGATGTCATTTTGGAAAGAAAGATGGAGCAGATACTCGATGGGCTTCATCTGGACCAGGATCTCTACGATGCCCTGGTCAGCGGAACGGGTAGATTGGGCGTCCTGCTTACCCTCACCACGGCCTATGAGCAGGGGGACTGGCCGACAGTGGACAAGATTTGCCAGGCCCTTTCGGTTAATGTTCAGGCCCTGCCGCAGCTCCTTGCCGTCTCGATCGAGGCGGCAAGTCAGATCTATTTTGGCGATTAGACGCCATCTTTTCTTCAGCCTTTCTGGGTGGACATCTTTGAGAAGTCGCCGATCTGTACAAAGAGATGGGCGATGGCCGTCAGTAGCGACAGCCTGTTGTTCTTGATGGCCTCGTTCTCAGCCATTACCATGACCTCGTCAAAGAAGCGGTCAACCGGTTCTTTCATCTGCAAAATGGCCTGCAGGGCCTCACTGTAAGCCCGCTTAGCGAGCAGTGGTTCGCATTTCCCCTTCACCTGATTAAAAACCGTAAAGAGATTCTGTTCAGCCTCTTCAGTGAGGAGCTTTTGGGCAACCTCGCTGGCCTCATGGTCCTTAATGATGTTGGTCACCCGTTTAAAGGCGCCGGCCAGCATAGTAAAGGTTTCATGGTTGGCAATGGCGGCCAAGGCCTCAAGGCGTTGGCTGCAGTCGTTGATGTCGTCAAAGAGGACCGAGGTGGCGGCCTCCACGGCGCCGGCATTATTGCCAGAGGCGATAAGATCGTTGATATAGCGGCCTTTGATAAAGCTGAGGATGGCGGCCAGGGTTGCCTCTTTATCCATCTCAACTTTGGCGCTGTAGAGCTCCAGGGCCTTGTCGAAAATGGCAGATAGGGAGAGGTGCCAGCCCTGATCGGCGATAATATGGATAAGGGCCAAGGCGTGACGCCTAAGACCATAGGGGTCAGTGGCGCCGGTTGGTACCTTGCCAATGGCAAAGCATCCTGCCATGGTATCGATGCGGTCGGCCATACTGACGAGGGCGCCTGCCTTACTGGATGGCAAGGGGCTGCCTGAACGCAGTGGTTTGTAATGCTCCATGATGGCCTCAGCCACCTCTGGTTGCTCGCCGTCGTGCAGGGCGTAATACTTACCCATCACCCCCTGGAGGGAGGCGAATTCGCCGACCATGTCGGTGACCAGATCGGCCTTGCAGAGTTCGGCAGCCCTTCTGGTGGTGTCGACTAGGGCAGGCTCCAGCTCTTGGGCCAGCTCAGTGGCCAGAGAGGTGAAGCGGTTGTTTTTCTCGGCCATGGTGCCGAGCTGGGCCTGAAAGACGACACCGGGAAGGGAGGCGGTGTAGGTCTCAAGGCGGCGCTTGCGATCCTCATTAAAGAAGAAGAGACCGTCCTCAAGGCGGGCCCGCAGTACCCGTTCATGGCCTTGGCGGGAGATGGCCTCATCTTTAACCCGGGTGTTGTTAACAGCGACAAAATAGGGCAGGAGATCACCGTTATCATCGGCCACGGTAAAATACTTCTGATTGACCCGCATAGAGGTGGTGAGTACCTCGTTGGGAAGTTCAAGGAACTTGTCGTCAAAGGAGCCGCAAATAGCATGGGGTGACTCAACAAGTTGGGTGACGGTATCAAGCAGATCCTGGTCAAGAACAACCCTGCCGCCGCTGGCGCTGGCAGCGTCTGTGACCTGTTTTTCGATAAGGTCACGCCGTTGCTGGATATCGATCATGACCTCCATGTCGAGGAGGGTTTGCCGGTACTGTTTGAAGTCGGTGACCTGGCGGCTTTCCGGACTCATGAAGCGGTGGCCGCGGGTGGTGTCGCCGCTCTGGAGATCGTCAATGTTGAAAACCACGGTTTTGCCGCCAAAGAGGGCAAGGAGCCACTGGAGAGGTCTGGCAAAATGGGTGGTGTTGTCGGCCCAGCGCATGGACTTGGGAAAGGGTGTTGACAAAATGAGCTCAGGCAGCAAGTCCTGGAGAAGGGCAGTGGTATCCTGGCCTTTAATCTCCTGAACCACCATGAGATAATCGCCCTTGTCCGTGCTGACCACCTGGATGTCTGCTACATCTGCACCGCGTGATTTGGCAAAACCGATGGCCGCCTTGGTGGGCTTGTTGTCGCCATCAAAACCGGCCTGTTTCGGGGGGCCCATGACCTCTTTACGCTGGTCCTCCTGGCGCTCGGCAAGGTCGTTGACCACAAGGGTCAGGCGCCGTGGTGTTGCTGCTGTCTCAATAGCACCGAAGGGCAGGGCAAGGTCGCTTAGCCTTTTTGCCAACGCTTTTTTGAGGTGGTTGAGGGCAGGTTGTATATAGCTGGCCGGAATCTCCTCCGTGCCGATCTCAAGTAAAAATTCGTGCTGCATGACGATCCCATCGTGATGAGTGATTAACAAAGGCCCCTTGGGGGAACAGAAACCGTGTACTATACCTTACTCAACGTATTAGACCAGAGGAAATTGGAGAAAATCGAGCCGAATAATGAAGGTGATTCCGGCAAGGAAGGCAGGAGGTTGGGTGGCAGGCGACTCCGCCTTTACTGGGGGGAGTCCTGGGGGCCTTCGATGGTGGCAAAGGTTGAGAAGCCTTCAGAGAGGTTCTCCACCGTTACCGAGAACCAGGAGATGGCGGGATGGTCGTTAAGGCGTTGGCCGAGATCCTTGGCCAGCTGTTCGACGGAAAGGGGGTAGTGCTTGGGCTTGAGGTGGGCAGTGGACCACTTGAGGTCGTGGCTGGTGACTTCTTCCACCACCTCAATGAGATCTTCAATCCAAATGAAATGACGAAAGCGGACGCAGATGTCGGCATTTCCCCAGTGTCCCAGTGATTCAGGCAGGCCTTCGCGGGTCTGTTCAACACCTGGCGGGGCAATGGGCACCCGGAATTCCAGGGTGAGGTCATCCTCAGAGTCATAGGTGCCGTGCATTTTGCAATTATACTGTCTGAGCAACCCTGTCTTGCTGGTTGTCTTCTTCATGAGGAAGTAGGGGAACTCTACTTCCATATGGGCCTGTTCAGCCTCCAGCTTGTCCTTCATCTCTTCAAGGATGAGGTGGAAACTGCGGAGATTGATGTCGCCGTGAAAACGATTGAGGATCTCGATGAAGCGGCTCATGTGGGTCCCCTTGAAATGATGGGGAAGGTTCACCGACATATTGACGGTGGCCACACTGCGCTGGTGGTGATGGGCCTTGTCCAGAACCGTAATGGGGTAGGAGATCTCTTTGACTCCCACCTTCTCAATGCTGATTCGACGGTGGTCCTGTTGGCTCTGGATATCTTTCATGGTCAAAGGCTACAGAAAAAAAATGGTTATACGCCCAGGTGTTTACGGACAGATTCCAAAAGCTCAGTCATGTCGGCAGATTTGACAATATAATCGTCCGAGGCCCATGAGGCCAGGTCCTGCTTGAATTCTTGGTAGGCGGAGCTGAGAATAACAGGCATGTCCGGCGATTTTTCCTTCATGATGCGCAGGGTGTCGATACCGTTTAGGCCCGGCATGTTGATGTCAAGAATGACCAGGTCTGGATTAAGGATCTCAAGGGTGTGTAAGGCCTCATCACCGGAAAGCGCGGAATGCACTTCGTAACCGGCATCTTCAAGCTCGTCACGGTAGAGGAGGTGGATGGACTCTTCGTCATCAACTAGGAGAATTTTTTTCATAATGCACCTTGTTCATGGCCACCTTGAAAAATGTCGTTTTTCAAGTCGCCCTCATTTTTTGCCTGGAAACCTCAACTAGGCGCCAAGGGTGATTAGTCAACAGCGATCTCTCGAAGAAATTTTGCCGCGTCTTCAGGAGGAATAGGGTTTATGTAGAAACCGGAACCCCATTCAAACCCGGCTATATTGGTGAGCTTGGGCATAATCTCAAAATGCCAGTGGTAATGGCGCATAGGTTCGGCCCGTAAGGGCGCGCCGTGCAAAACAAAATTATAAGGGACATTGGGAATGCAGCTCTCAAGGCGGTACATGGCCTCGGAAAAAATCCGGGTCAGGGCCTGGAATTGCTCGTCACTCTGGGTGATATAGGAGGAGGCATGCTGTTTGGGCAGTACCCACATCTCGAAAGGGGAGCGGGGCGCCCAGGGAGTGATCACGATGAAGTGTTCATTCTCGCAGACCATACGGGTCTGTTGCTTGATCTCCTGGCGGATAATATCGCAGTAGACGCAACGTTCCTTATACTTGTAATAGGAAAGGCTGCCGGCCAATTCAGAGACAATCATCCGCGGCAGAATAGGCAGGGCAACGAGCTGGGAGTGCGAGTGTTCAAGGGATGCCCCGGCGGCCCGGCCGTGGTTTTTGAAGACCATGACATATTTGAAACGTTCATCGCGACCTAAGTCCACCAGGCGATCACGAAAGACGAGAAAGACATCCTTCATGCGGTCAAAGGGCAGCTTGGCGAAGGTTTCGTCATGGTTGGGCGTCTCGATGATGACCTCATGAGCGCCGATACCGTTCATCTTATCGTACAGGCCTTCCCCTTCTTTATTGAGGTCGCCTTCGATGATCAGGGCCGGATATTTGTTCGGCACGACCCGTAAGGTCCAGCCGGGAGTGTTGGGCAAACGGCCGCCGCTGCCATAGCCGAGAACCTCGGAAGGTGTCGTCTTCTCGTTGCCTGGACAAAGGGGACAAAAGCCACCTTTGGTGGAGGGCTCATTAATGATGAAGTCGGTGGGCCGCTTGCCACGCTCTTTGGAAATGATGATCCAGCGTCCCAGGACAGGATCTTTACGTAACTCTGGCATCTTTATCCCCGTTTGAAATCACTTGGAAGCAGGCCGTTCATGGCTGAAGACGGCCAGCTTTCCAGAGTGGTGACCAGATCAGCCAGCCTTGGCCTTTTCATAATTTTCCTGCTTTGTCTTGCAGTTGATGCACAGGGTGGTAACCGGGCGGGCCTCAAGGCGCTTGTCGCTGATATCGTCACCGCAGTCGTCGCAGATACCGAAGCTCAGGTCTTCAATGCGTTCCTTGGCCTCTTTGATCTTGGCAAGGAGCTTGCGTTCGCGGTCACGGATGCGGAGTTCGAAATTACGGTCGGATTCCGCCGTGGCTCTATCGGCTGGGTCCGGATAATTTTCGGCGCTGTCGGTCATCTCGTGCAGGGTCTTGTCAGCCCCCTGCAAGATCTCTTCGGTCATATCTTCAAGCTTTTGTCTAAAATAGGCCAGTCTCTCTTCGTTCATGGCTTATCTCCATATGATGCTGGCTGAAAACAGGCGCCAGGCTTTTTTTAGTTAGATAAGAGGTAGTTGTCTCTTGTGCTTGTCAATTAATAAAAGCAGAGCATTATGAAACTATCGTACATAGGTGCCGCTTTTGCCACCAGTTTTTTTAAGCAGATAGATATTTGAAATTTCCATTCCCTTGTCCACGGCCTTGCACATGTCGTAAATGGTCAGAGTTGCGATTGACACCGCAGTGAGGGCTTCCATTTCCACGCCGGTTTTGCCTGTGATGCCAACGGTGGCCAGTACTGTGATTGTCGAAGTCACCTCATCAAGCTCAAACTCCACATCAGCCTTGGTGATAGGCAGGGGGTGGGTGAGGGGGATGAGACTGTCCACCTTTTTAGCAGCCATGATACCCGCCAGTCGGGCGACGCCAAGAACGTCGCCCTTGGCAATAGAGCCTTGCTTGACCAGGGCAAAGCATTCCTGGCTCATGGTTATAGTGCCGTGGGCCGTGGCTTCACGGGTGGTGTCGGTCTTGGCGCTGACATCTACCATGCGGGCATTGCCGGCATCGTCAAAATGGCTGAACTTGTTGTCTTCTGTCATGGCTTGTCCTACTCCGCCTTTTGAAAGAGCCGGGAGAAAAAGCCTTCGTCTGTCTGTTTGGCGCCTTCAATTTCGGCAAATTCTTCCAGGAGCTCAACCTGTTTTTTGGTGAGCTTGGTGGGGGTGACAACCTGGACCTCGACAATCATCTCCCCGACACTACGGGTGCGGAGACTGGGGGCTCCCTTGCCTTCAAGATGAAAGGTCTGGCCCGACTGTACTCCTTTGGGGAAGGTCATGGAGGTTTCACCGTGGACCGTGGGAATATCCAGGGTGCAGCCCAGAGCAGCCTGGGTCATGGTTAGGGGGAAATGGCAATAGATGCGGTCGCCGTCGCGCTCGAAAAACTCGTGGGCCTCTACATGGATGACCACGTAGAGGTCGCCGGTGGGACCGCCGCGCCGCCCGCCTTCGCCCTCGCCTCTAAGGCGCATCCGGGCGCCGGTGTCGACCCCGGCAGGGATTTTCAGGGAGACAGTTTTGTTTTTACGAACCAGTCCGCCGCCGTTGCAATCGGCACAGGGCTCCTTGATAACCTGGCCCTGGCCCCGACATTCCGGACAGGGAGTTGCCACCCGGAAGAAACCCTGGGAACGTGTGACCTGACCACTTCCTTGACACATGCCGCATGTCTCTGGCTTATGGCCGGGCCGAACTCCGGATCCTTCACAGGTCCAGCAGGTGTCCCGTTTGGTTATTTCAATTTCCTGTTCGCAGCCATGGATGGCATCCATGAAAGAAATGGTAAGATCATACCGAAGGTCCGCTCCCGGCATGGGGCCATTTTGGTCGCGGTGGCCGCCGCCAAAGCCGAATAGGTCGCCGAAGACATCGCCAAAGTTTGAGAAGATATCCTCAAAATTACCAGCGCCGCCCCGGAAACCGGTGCTGCGCAGGCCCTCAGCTCCGTACTGGTCGTAGATGGTTCTCTTTTCGGTGTCACTGAGGACTTCGTAGGCCTCAGCGGCTTCCTTGAATTTATCTTCAGCCTCTTTATCCCCAGGATTGCGGTCCGGGTGATACTTCATCGCCAGCTTGCGATAGGCTTTTTTAATTTCAGCGGCAGAGGCAGAACGATCAACACCGAGGCTATCGTAGAAATCTTGATCCATAAAAACGTATAGGGGGCTCTTGTTGCAGTATAAAAAAGGGCTTCAGCTCCCAACTGCCGCGTGAAAGCGGCAAGAGCCTGTCTGGCAATTATTGGGCGCTTTCTGTGGCAGAGGTGTCGGCGGCAGCGCTTTCTTCCTCTGTCTCAACCCGAGGAGGTTGTCCCAGGGATTTTATGTTGTCAAAGGTCACCTTGCCGGCGGCGATTTCCCGCAGGGTCATGACGGTTTCTTTATTCTTGCCCTTGGTCAGAAAAGGTTGACCTTTGCGGTGTTGCTTTACCCGGGCAACGCCAAGGTGAATAAGGGAAAAACGATTTTCATTACCAATTTGACTCAAGCAATCTTCAACAGTAATTCGGGCCATAAATATATTTCCTCCGCGGAAATCATGAGAAGTCTATTAGGGGAGTTCTGGGAATTCTTGCCTAACTAGCTGAAATAAAATGAGAAAAATTAAAAAAGGCCTTTCCCCGCACCAGAACCCAATAAATATATACATATTTCCGGCTTTGGCAATAGCTTTTTGCAGAAAGTTGCCTGTGGACGTTTTTTAGCTTTTGGCTGGCATAGGACATGCAAGAAAGGCAGTAGGCTGTGTGGCAGGATCGGTAGAGGTGATGAGGTTATTTGCCTCTAATATATTGATATGCTGAGATAATTTGTGATGAAGGTGGTCGCGTTGCCTCGATTTCTGACTGGGAAAAAAATGCCAGTACC
>JBFFIS010000059.1:0-10217 GCA_041556375.1 Desulfurivibrionaceae bacterium
ACGGCATCACCGGCCCGCTCGACGGCGCGACCTATCCGGGCGTGATGGCGCCGATGGCCAGCTCTTTTTGTGAAGAAGTATGCGCCCCTTTCTGTCCTGCCTGCTCGTCTTTTCTCTCCTACTGTGCCTTACCGGCTGCAGTAATCAACCAAACAATAAAATCACGATTCTATCTGGACGGGGCCTGAAAAAGCCCATGGAAGAGGTCCGCGCCGCCTTTATCGCCAAGCATGGCATTGAGCCCCACATCGTCTATGGCGGCTCCGGGACCCTGCTTGCCACCATGAAAAGGTCGAACAGGGGTGACGTCTTTGTCCCCGGCTCCCTCTATACCTTGAAGCAGGCCGGTGATATGATCGTCCGCCATGTCCCCGTGGCCCTCCACACCCCGGTGATCGCCGTGACGGCCGCCAATCCCAAATCGATAAAATCCCTCTCTGATCTGGCCAAAGCTGACATGCGCCTGGGTATTGCCCACAAGGAAATGGCGGCCCTGGGTCGGACCAGTGAAGAAATATTTGCCGCCTCCGGTCTCGAAAAAGAACTCATGGCCAATGTCACCATCAAGGCCCAGAATGTCACCGTGCTTCTTGAACATCTGGTCAACGACGAGTTGGCTGCGGCCATTCTCTGGTCTGACATGCTGCTCTGGCCCGAGGCCCAAGGCATTATTGCCCTGGCCATTCCCCCTGAGGTTAACATCGTCAAAAAGATCCATGCCGCCCAGCTGCGCCAGAGTAAAACCCCCCGGGAAGCTGGCCTTTTTGTAGATTTTATGGGGCGCGAAGGAGCAGCCATTTTCCACAAACACGGTTTTGAGAAAATCCCATGAAAATTCGCCACAAAATTTTCGGCGGCTTCCTGTGCATCTCCTTCTTTATCGTCGTCATCGCTTCTAGCAGTATCCTCATCCAAAACAGGCTGACGAGCCACATCGAAAAAATAGAAGGCCATCAACTGCCCGGCACCGTGGTGATGACCAGACTCTATGCCGGACTTTTCGAGATCCGCACCCTGCTTTCACGGTATGCCGCCAACCAAGACCCCATGACCCAAAAAAGGCTGGAGGAGGCCCTTATCGAACTGGCCCAGGTTCGTACCGTCCACCTCATGTACCACGGTCACATCACCAGCCATCTTGCCGAGACGGAAAATATTCTTGACCATTTCACCAGCGAAATCAGCAAATTCATCCTCCTCACCGAAAAAGGGGCCAGCCGTGCCGAGCTTTTGCGGATCGAGGCAGAGATCGACCGCCTGGCGGATATCTATGCTGAATTCGCCACCCCCATCATCAACGGCATGATGACAAATGTCCGCCAGGACATCGCCCAGACCATGCAGCAGGCCCGGACCTCAGCCAGAATCTCCCTGGGCCTGAGCATCATCATTATCATCCTCGCTGTCAGCTTTTCCTTAATGCTGGCCAGACGTCTTGCCCACCCGGTTTTAGAACTGAAAAAGGCTGTTTTGAAGATCGCCCAGGGAGATTTGGCTGTCCGGGTCCAGGGCGACTCCGGTGACGAGATTGGCGAACTAGGTTTTGCCATCAACAAGATGAGCAGTGATTTGCAGGAAATAACGGCCTCCCGTGACGACTTGGCCAAGGATGCCCTTGAGAAGGCTCGCCTGGCCGAGGCCGCAAGCCGAACCAAGAGTGAATTTCTGGCCAGTATGAGTCATGAAATCAGGACCCCGATGAACGCCATCCTCGGCATGGCCGACCTGCTCTGGGACTCGCCCCTTGACCCCCAGCAGCGCCGCTATGTAAAACTCTTCCGCTCTGCCGGCGAGAATCTCCTAAATCTGTTAAACGACATCCTTGACCTTTCCAAGGTGGAGGCGGGCAAGCTCGACATTGAGGAGGCCGGCTTTGACCTCTGCCACGAGGTGGGCAAGACCTGTGAGGTCATGGCCCTGCGGGCCCACGAAAAAGACCTGGAGCTCATAAGCTACGTCAGAAGCGATGTGCCGGCCTGGGTGGTTGGCGATGCCAGCAGGCTCAAACAAATACTGGCAAACCTCTTGGGCAACGCCATTAAATTTACCGAAACTGGCGAGGTGGTGGTCAATGTCACCAAGGGCAAGACAACCAAGAAGGATAATAAGGATATGGTTGTCATAGATTTCAGCGTCTCCGACACCGGCATCGGCGTCCCGTCAGAAAAGCTGAAGGTCATCTTTGACGACTTCACCCAGGCCGACGCCTCCACCACCCGCGAGTATGGCGGCACAGGTCTCGGCCTTGCCATTTGCAAAAAACTGGTGGAAAAGATGGGCGGTTCCATCTCGCTCACCAGCACAGAGGGTCAGGGCAGCATCTTCGACTTCACCTTGCCCTTCCAGTATCTTCCAGCGATTGAAGGTGAAAACCCAGGACCCGTCCCTGTTGTTGACCTGAGCGGCCTAAGAGCCCTGATCGTTGACGATAACAGCACCAACCGCTTCATTCTCCGCCACATTCTCCGCGAGGAGGGTGCCGAAGTTCATGAGGCGGCCAGCGGCCATGAAGGCCTGGCCATTCTCGAACAGAGCCGGGCCAATCACCAGGCCTTTGACCTGCTGCTCCTTGATGGCCGCATGCCGGAAATGGATGGCTTTGGAGTGGCAGAGTCTCTCAACACACTCCCCGGTGACGAAAACCTCACCATCATGATGCTCTCCTCTGACAATCAGGCCGGCGATATAGGCCGCTGCCAAGCTCTGGGCATTAACGACTATCTCGTCAAACCCGTACAACGACCAGCCCTCCTGGAAGCCATTGCCCTGGGTCTTTGGGACAAGGGCGCAGAGGACAGCCCGCAAAAATTACCGTCCAGCCAACTTGCAACATCGACGCCCTTGCGCATCCTGGTGGCCGAGGATTCCAAGGACAACCAGTTCTTGCTGGAATCCTTCTTGGAAGACAGCTCGTGCCAGCTCGATTTTGCCGACAACGGTGTCCTTGCCGTGGAAAAATATATTGCCAACAGCTACGACCTGGTCCTCATGGACATTGAGATGCCGCGCAAAGACGGTTATGCCGCCAGCCGTGAAATCCGTGAACATGAGAAAAAAAACAATCAGGCCGCCACACCAATTATTGCCCTCACGGCCCATGCCCTCATGGAGCATCGCCAAAAAAGCCTGGATGCCGGCTGTAACGACCACCTCACCAAACCACTCAGGAAAGAGACCCTCCTAGCCACCATCGCCACATATGTCGAGGACCGCCTTACCCAGCCCGCCCCAGCTTCGCCGGTAGAGGTCAGCCAGGGTGAAACCGTTATCATTGAAGAGGCCCTCCGCCGCCTGATTCCCCAATACCTCGATAACGTCCACCAAGATCTGCGCCTCATCGCTGAGGCGGTGGGGGGCCAAGATTTTGAAACCATCCGTTTACGCAGCCACAGCTTAAAGGGTTCCGGCGGCGGCTACGGCTTTCAGCGGATTACCGAGGTCGGCCTGGAAATGGAGGAAGGGGCCAAAAACAAAGACCCCCAAGCCATCAACAAGGGCCTTGCGAAAATCCACGCCTACCTCGACAATATTATTATTACTTATCAATAAAAAGGATGCGCCAGCTGCTGGGACGCCATGAACTTTAGCGACAAAAAAATTCTCGTCATCGACGACTCTTTTGACAGCAGGACCTTGATCTGCCACATCCTCGACCAGGCCGGATATAGCAATATCATCGAGGCTGATTCGGCCAAGCAGGCCTTTGAGCTCTTAGGCTTAAGCGATCACCGAGACGATGAAAAAAACGATGAAGGGCCGCAGCTCGACCTGATTCTACTTGATATCGTCATGCCGGACATGGATGGTATAGCCACCTGCATTAAACTCAAGGCCACCCCCCAGACAGCAGACGTCCCCATTATTATGGTAACTGCCGACACCCAGGATGCCAGTTTACAGAGCGCCTTTGACCAGGGGGCCATGGACTACGTCAACAAACCCATCAACCGGGTTGAACTCTGCGCCCGGGTCAAATCCGCCCTCGTGCTCAAAGAGGAGATGGATCGCCGCATCGAACTGGCCGAGGAGCTGGCCGCGGCCAATAAAATCCTGCAACGCTCGGCTCTCACCGATGGTCTCACCGGCATTGCCAACCGCCGCTATTTTGACGAGTTTCTCCAGAAAGAGTGGCGCCATTGCCGGCGCGAAAAGCAGCCCGTGACTCTCTGTCTGGTTGACATTGATTTTTTCAAGGCCTACAACGACTCCTATGGTCATCTGCAAGGTGACGAGTGTCTAAAAAAGGTGGTGGCTGTACTGATCGGCAGTGTCAAACGGCCCGGTGATCTGGTGGCCCGCTATGGCGGCGAGGAGTTTGCCATCATCCTCTCCGAGACCGCGGAGGCGGGCGGCTACGCCGTGGCCAAACGGGTCATGAAGAATATGGCGGCCCGCAATATTCCCCACGACAACTCAAAGGTCAGCGACCGGGTGACCTTGAGCTGCGGCATCGCCACCCTTACCCCCAAGGCAACCACCGCCATCCATGATCTCATTTCCCAGGCCGACCAGGCCCTGTACGTGGCCAAAAATATGGGCCGCAACCGTATCAGCTCTCCCTCTATAAAAAAGCCTGCCACTTCTAACCTGCCCACATGATGCCAGGCCCAAGATGCGAGAAATCATTAAGTTTCTCTTTTCTCTTTCCCTCTTTTTTCCCTATACTATTTGAAGGCCACCTTCTCCTCTCCCCTCGCGCCTGGATATTATGCCCATTACCAGCCTGAAAAAAAAAACGAGTATTACCCGCTATCTCCTCATTGCCAGCCTCTTCTGGACAGCCTGTGTGGTCCTGACCGGAATACTGATCGCCATATCGACCCACCACCTCCATGTCGAGCACACTGCCATCCGCCTGGCCAAGACCCTTATTGAGCGCGACCGGGGCATTCGGCAATGGGCCTCTCGTCATGGCGGGGTCTATGTGCCACCATCAGCGCAAACCCCTCCTAATCCCTATCTCACCAATATCCCCAACCGCGACCTGACCCTGGCAGATGGCAGCCGTCTGACCTTAATGAATCCGGCCTATATCCTGCGTGAGCTCCATGAGGAGTTTAGCCATACTTGGGGCATCCGTTCCCACCTCACCAGCATCCAGCCCATCCGGCCGGAAAACAGCCCGGCCCCCTGGGAGCGCCACGCCCTGGAGTCCTTTGCCGGCGGCGCCCAGGAGTTCCTCAAATTCACGCTCACCGACGGCAACAAAACCCTCCGCTATATGGAGCCCTTGATAACAGAAAAGAGCTGCCTGAAATGCCACGCCCAGCAAGGCTATAAAGAGGGAGATATTCGTGGCGGCATCAGTATCGTCGTTCCCCTTGATCGCTTGCTCAGCGAGTCCAGAGACCAAAAGCTCTCCTGGATGGCTGCCCTTTCAGTTCTCTGGCTTTTAGGCCTGGGTGGCATCTGGCTGTCCAGCCGGCGCATCGTTGTTACCCTCAAAGCCAGGGACGACGCCTATGCCGAGTTGGCAAGCTACCAAGACGAGCTGGAAACCACGATCAAGGAACGCACCCGCTCGGTGGAAGAGGCCAACTCTCAGCTTGCGCAGGAGGTCCGGGAACGCATCAAGGCCCAAAATGCGCTGGAGCAGTCCCATGATCAGCTCCAGCAAATCTTCAACTCGGCCGCCGACGGTCTGCGCATTGTTGACTGGGACTATAATATAGTTCAATTCAACGACACCTTTGCCACCATGGTCGGCGGCAGCAGCCAGGACCTCAGTGGCCGGAAATGCTACGATGTTTTTCCCGGGCCCTTCTGCCATACCGACAAATGTCCCCTGGCCAAGGCCCGCAACGGCGAAGAAATTATTCAGGAGGCCAGTAAAACTGGTTTCCAGGGCAAAACTCTTGACTGCCTGATCCAATCTGCCATCTTCTACGACACGGATGGCAAAGCCATGGGTATCCTGGAGAGCTACCGCGATATCACGCCGCTCAAGGAGCTGGAAAAAAACCTTGCCGCCGAGGCGAAACGGTGTGCCCAACAGTCCGTGGAGCTCCAACAGAAAAACACCGATATTATCCGGCAGAATGTCGAGCTTGAAGAGGCCCTGATCGAGCTCAAAATCACCCAGTCCCACATGCTGCAGAGCGAAAAGATGGCCACTGTCGGCCAGCTCGCCGCCGGTGTTGCCCATGAGATCAACAACCCCACCGGCTTTGTGACTTCCAACCTCTCCAGCCTCAAAAAATATGTGGAGCGTATCAGCGACTTCCTGGCCCTACTCCAGGAGGCGGTGCCACCGGAGAAAAAGGAGGAAATAGCCAACCTCCGCAAAAAGATGAAGATCGACCATATCAGTGAGGACATCCATGACCTCATCGCTGAAAGTCTGGCCGGCACCGAACAAATCAAGAAAATCGTCATGTCGCTGAAGAATTTCTCCCGCCAGGACCAGGAGGAATATGTCTCGGCCAACATCAACGACTGCCTGGAAACCACCCTTAACGTCGTCTGGAACGAACTCAAATACAAGGTCACCGTTGAAAAGGAGTATGGCGACCTGCCCCTCACCAAATGTTACGCCCAGCAGCTCAACCAGGTCTTCATGAACCTCTTGGTCAACAGCGCCCAAGCCATTGAAGAGCAGGGCGTCATCACCATCAAGACCTGGACTGAGGACAACTCTATCCTCATCAGTTTGAGCGATACGGGCTCAGGCATAGATGAAGAGACCAAGGCCCATATCTTTGAGCCCTTCTTTACCTCCAAGGGCAAGGACCAAGGCACCGGTCTAGGCCTCAGTATCGCCTACGATATCATCACCAAGAAGCATCACGGTCACATCAGTGTGGACAGCCAGCCGGGCGAGGGCTCCACCTTTATTATCGACATTCCAGTGGTGGGTGCCTAACCATGAGCGAAGACCTCCTCCAGACCCTACTCGTCGTTGATGACGAACCGCAGATCATTGTGGCAATACAACGCCTCTTTATTGACGAACATATCAATATTATGTCAGCAACCAATGCCAGTGAGGCCCTGGACGTTCTGGCCGAACAAGAGGTAGCAGTTCTACTTACCGACAACTGTATGCCGGAGATGAGCGGCCTGGAGCTTCTAAATGCGGCAAAAAAAACCTCGCCGGACACGGTACGCCTACTGATGACCGGCAATGCCGATCTCCAGGTGGCCCTGTCGGCCATTAATGAGGGCGAGGTCTACAGATTTATCGTGAAGCCCTGGAAAAACCAGGAACTGCTTACCATGGTCATGGAGGCCTTCAATCGCTTTCTACTCATGCGGGCCGCCCAGAGCTCCGACGAGCTTACCCTGCGCTCCCTGGCCCAGACTATTGAACTCAAGGATTTTTACACCCGTGGCCATTGCGACCGAGTGGCCCATTATGCCCTGCTGCTGGCTGAGGCCCTTGATTTTTCTGAAGACCGAAAAAAGCTCATCCGCCATGGCTGCTGGCTCCATGACTGCGGCAAAATCGGTATCCCGGGCACTATTCTTAACAAGGATGGCAAACTGACTGATGAGGAGTTTGACCTTATCAAAAAACATCCTCTCTGGGGCCTAAAGGTTGCCGAGGAAGCCGGCCTCAACCAGGTCATCCTCGATATTATCGCCGGGCACCATGAACGTTTTGACGGCCGGGGCTACCCCCACGGCCTTATCGGCAAGGCTATTCCCCTGGAAGCCCGGGTTACCTCCATTGCCGACGTCTATGACGCCCTGACCACGGACCGATCCTACCGCCTCCGCTTTAAACATGCCAAGGCCGTGGAGATCATGGAGACGGAGAGCGGCAAGGCCTTTGAGGCGGATCTGCTTGACCTTTTTTGGTCAAAACTTTCCGAGGAAGAGCAAGGGAACGATCTCCAACACGAGTATTCTGCAGAAATGGAGGTTGACCAATGACAGGCCGGTAAACCGTCATGGTGGTTGATGACGAACCCCTCATCCTGTCCTCCATCTCCCGCCTCCTTGATGAGATGGATATCGCCCTCATTACGGCGACAAACGCTGCCGAGGCCTTGCATCTTCTTGCCGACCATGAGGTGGCTGTCCTCCTCACCGATCATTGCATGCCGGCAATGAGCGGCCTGGAGCTCGCCAAAACAGTGCGCAGTAGGTGGCCAGCCACCTTGGCCATTCTTATGAGCGGTGAAAATAAGTATCAGGAAGAGACGGACGGCTTGGCCGCAGATTCAAACCATGCCTTCATCAATAAACCATGGCAACCTGGGGAGCTTATTGACGCGCTGGAAACAGCCCTGAACTACTATCAACTGGCCAATGAAGTTCAGCAGCAAGAACCTTTACCGTGTTCCAAGGAGCGCCCATAAATAATATGGCAGACAACGTTTTCACAGAAAGCTCGTACCGCGCCATCATTGATACCAGTCGTGACTCTCTCCTGGTTATCAATCCTGAGCTCAACTGTGTCCTGATGAATCTCGTTGCCCGTAAGACCCTGGAGGTTGATGCCGACTCCTACCTCAACCGCCCTTTTTATGAACTTGTCCCTGACTTTATGCCCTCCACAAATGAACTTGACGAACAATGTCCGATCGAAGAGGCCTTTCAGAGTGGAGAATTAGTCCGCACCGTCAGAGAGATGCGTCTGCACCGCGCCCTTAAAAGAACCTATGAAATCAGCGCTGAACCTATAAAGAGCGAAAAAGGGCTGCCTGCCGCTGTGGTGGTGATCCTCCGCGATGTCACCGCCAGCCTCGACCACATGAATCTCCAGGAGCTCACCGCCAAAATTAAACGGGCCAAGAAGGAGTGGGAGGCCACCATGGACTGTGTCCAGGATTTCGTTATCCTGGTGGATGGCCAAAACAGGGTCAAGAGGGTTAATAGGCCCCTGGTCGACTTTATTGGCCTCTCCTATAACAAGATTATCGGTCAAGACCTGGCCACCATCCTCGCCGCCCACGGCATGAAATCCGACCGCTGCTTTATCGACTCACAGGAGTGTGAATATAAGCACCTGCCCTTGGGCCGCATCTTTGCCATGCGATCATTTAAACTGCGCGCCTCTGAAGATAACGAGCAGGTCATTACCTTCACCGATATCAGCGCCAGCAAAGAGGCGGCCAGGCAGCTTGAGGCCAAGAACACAGAACTTGAACAGGCCTTTACCGCACTCAAAACAACCCAGTCCAAACTCCTCCAACAGGAAAAGATGGCCTCTGTGGGTCAGCTGGCCGCCGGTGTCGCCCACGAGATCAACAACCCCATTGGCTTTGTTACCAGCAACATCAACTCTCTGAACAAATATGCCGCCAAAATAAATGAATTTCTTGAGCTCCAAAACAAATTCATCGACGCCTATTGCCCCTCAGCAGAAAAAATTAAGGCCCTTGATGACAGGCGGCGGAAGATGAAGATTGATTTTATCCTGGAAGACATGGCAGACCTCATCGTTGAGTCACTCGATGGGGTTGAACGGGTCAAAAAGATCGTCCAGAACCTTAAAAACTTCTCCCGGGTGGATCAGGCTGAACGCTGCGAGGCAGATATCAATGCCTGCCTGGAAGAGACCATTACTATCGCCTGGAACGAGCTCAAGTATAAATGCACCATCCACAAGGAGTATGGCGACTTACCACTGATCAAATGCTACCCCCAGCAGCTCAACCAGGTATTTATGAATATGCTGGTCAATGGCGCCCAAGCCATGGATGAACCAGGCGTCATCACCATTAAAACCTGGTACGCCGACCAGTCCATTTTTATTGCCATCTCTGATACCGGCTGCGGCATTGCGGCAGACAAACTTGCCCATGTCTTTGAGCCCTTTTATACCACCAAGGCTGTCGGCAAGGGCACCGGCCTGGGTCTAAGCATCTCGTACGATATCATCGTCCAGCAGCACAACGGTGAAATCAGCATCCAAAGTGAGGAGGGCAAAGGCACCACCTTTACCATCTGCCTGCCACTCCCTGAACAGGAAGAGACACCATGACAACTTCATCCCCCATCTCACTGCTCATCGTTGAAGACGAAGATACGGTAGCTGAATTCCTCCAAGCCCTTTTGGAGGAAAACAGTGATTACCTTATTCAGCGGGTGGACTGCATGGACGACACCCTCAAGCACTTACGAATGAACCAACCCGACGTCATCCTCCTTGATCTCAACCTGCCTGACAGCATGGGCCAGGACACCCTAAAGGCCGTGCTGGCCACCGAGACCAAGGCCGCCATCATCATTATGACCGGCACCGACGATGAGGACTTGGCTGCCAAGGC
>JBFFIS010000060.1:0-10191 GCA_041556375.1 Desulfurivibrionaceae bacterium
GGCCCAGCAGGCCACAATGTTGGAAGCGGTCCACGATGTCTTTGGTGTTCAGGGAGGGGTAACTCCGGAGAGAGAGGGCTGCTGGCAGCTAGCTGGTAACGGCCATATCCACGAGCTTGGTATGGCCGAGGTCGCCATTTCTTCCTCTCACATCCGTCAGGCCCTGGCAGGAGGTGAGGATGTCTCGGCCATGCTTGATCCTCAGGTGGCAGCCTATGTTAAAGAGCATTGTTTGTATCGCTAAGTGTCGAGGCTTCTTTTGGGCATTTTTAATGCCTGTCTCGAGATGGACATACTTAGGTCTGGATAGCATCCAAGGTACGCCTTATTTTTTATAGAAATTGATTTACATGTGCGAGCTGAAATTGCTAACCTCTTTAAATTGCGGATAAAATTTCCAAATGGGTTTTTGAGTTTTTTCCTAATAAATAAGGAGGGTTTTGTATGAAGCTTAAAAGTATGCTGCTCACTGTAGGTGTTGCCTGCTTTCTTGCATTTTCGTTGCCAGCGGCTGAGGTTCACGCAGCTGAGGGAGGGGGCTTGGCTTCAGCGGGCTGCAAAACAGAGCATTTTTTGCTCCAGGATCTTGCCCAAGCCTATAAGGCGAAAACAGGCAAGCAGGTCCGCCTGGCGAAAACAGGCAACAAAAAAGCTGTTAATCTGATGTTGGCGAAAAAGATTGATTTTGCCTATACCTGCAAACCGATCGTTAAGCTTTCAAAAAAACTCAAGCTTGATCAAAACAAAATCTCATCCTGGAAAAGTGTGCCCATTGGCAAAGATCCTATCGTCATTGTCTCAAATAGGACAAACGGTGTCAGCGACCTTTCCATAGCCCAGCTTACGGAGATTTTTCAGGGGAAAAATACTAATTGGAAAGAGGTCGGTGGTAACGATGTGCCGATCATTTCGGCCTACATCAATCCCGAGCTGGAAAGTGGGACATTGTTGTTGTTTAAAGAATTTACGGTCGGCATGAAAGGTGAACTGGATGCCAAGGCCAAAAAATTAAACGGCCCTTCAATGCTTGGTAATTTTGTAGCGTCTAATCCTGGAGGTGTGACCTTTATGCCTCTCAATTCCTATGAAGAAAAATTTGGCAACATCCTGAAAATTAACGGGGTAAGTCCGGATAAAGAAAATATTCTAAACGGCAAATACAGCCTCAGCGCCACATATTATCTCACCTATGACCAGGCGGAGAGTGAGGACGTTCAGGGCTTTGTTGATTATTGTTTGTCAGCAGAGGGTAAAGAAATCATTGCCAAGAATTTTATTCCCTACTCTGAATAAAATGCCGAATCGGCTGGGCGATATTCCCCCCAGTATGGGGTAGCTGGTGTCTTCGGTGAAAGAAAAAAGGCCATGTGGGGATAAACATCCCTTTCATGGCCTTTTTTTAGGACGTTACAAACGTCCTTTTCGTAACAGATCTTGAGAGCAGGCTTGCCGCGCCAGGGGAGAGGTCTCTGGGGGCAGTGGGCCTAAGTGTCAGCGCATGGTGTCGCTGAGCACTTCGGCGTAGGCCGAGTGCTTGTGGATCGACTCGAAGCTCTCGACGCCGGCTGAAAACCAGAGGATGTCGGGGTGGTTGTCAGCGGCCTCAGCAACCTTGCGCACCGCATCCTCGACAAACATCGGGTTTTCGTAGGCCCTCTCGGTGACATATTTTTCATCCGGTCTCTTGAGAAGAGAGTAGACCTCGCAGGAGGCACTTTTTTCCACCATGGAGATCAAGTCTTCCATCCAGATAAAATTCTTAAACTTGATATTGAGATTGATCTCGGCCCGTTGGTTATGGGCGCCGTAATCGCTGATCTCTTTTGAGCAGGGGCACAGGGTAGTGCTGGGGACCCAGATCGACATGATCAGGTCGTCGCAATTGCCGCCTGTGGAGCCGGTGAAGCGGCAGGTATACTCCATGAGGCTGGGTGTTTTGGTAACGGGCGCCTTTTTTGCGATGAAGTAGGGGAAGGTCATCTCCAACTGGGCGGACTCGGCCTGCAGCTCTTCTTTGACTTCGCGCAACAGTTCGGGAAAGATCTCCACCGAGATGTCGTCCTGGTATTTCTTCAGCACACCAAGAAAGGTGGGTACGCAGTTCTGGCGGAAACGGCGGGGCAGGTTGACCTGGAGAGTGATCGAGGCCACGGTCTCCTGGCGACCGCCAGCCATTTCCCTGATTTTGACCGGGAAACGGATATTTTTGATACCTACAGCTGTCAGATTCATTGCGTTTCTTCTTTACCGTTTTTTCCGGCAATGGCCAATGATTTATTTCCCCCACCCTTATGCCGTCCACATCTTTTTTGCATGTTTGAGATGACTGGTAAATATGGTAGTATGCAAGGCCTTGTCCAGGAGGGTGCGAGGAAGATGGGAGCTGAAGAAAACAACAAGGTCAGAATCGATAAGTGGCTCTGGGCCGCCCGTTTTTTTAAGACGCGCTCCCTGGCTGCCAAGGCGGTGAGCGGCGGCAAGGTCCATGTTAATGAGGCCCGGGTGAAGGCCTCTAGGCTGGTTGCTGTCGGTGACAGGCTGCGCATTAACCGCAATAACACCGAATTTGTCGTTGATGTCCTGGCCTTGGCTGACAAGCGGGGGCCGGCCAAGGTGGCCCAGACATTGTACAGCGAAACCGAGGACAGTGCGGCTGCCCGGGAGGAGATTCGTCAGCAGAAAAAGGTTGAGCGTATCGTCTCCGGTCACATGGTGCCGCCGAAACGGCCCGGTAAGAGGGATAGGCGTCTGATTAAGAAATTTGTCCGCAAGTAAGATATTTTTTGCGAAACGATTAAAAAAATAAGAAAAGGAAGGAGAGAATGAAAAAAGCTGAAAGGGCGATAATCAGCCTTACCGACAAGTCAGGAATCGAAGGTTTTGCACGGGAATTAGAAGGACTCGGTATCGAGATCCTGTCCACCGGTGGCACCGCCAAGAAGATGCGTGAAGAGGGAATCAAGGTTAAGGATGTTTCCGAATTTACCGGTTTCCCTGAAATGCTTGACGGCCGGGTGAAGACTCTGCATCCCAAAGTCCATGGCGGTATTCTGGCCCAGAAGACCAATGCCGACCATCTTGCCCAGATGAAGGAGCACGGTCTGGAGGCCATTGATATTGTCGCCGTCAACCTCTACGCCTTTGAAAAGACAGTGGCTGACCCAAGCTGCACCCTGGCCAATGCCATTGAGAACATTGATATCGGCGGCCCCACCATGCTACGTGCCGCGGCCAAGAATTATGCCGATGTTACGGTTATTGTTGATCCGGCTGATTATGCCACCGTAATCAGCGAAATCAAGGAGAGCGGTAATACCACCCTGAGGACCCGTTTTAAACTGGCCCGCAAGGTTTTTGCCCTGACCTCAGCCTATGATACCGCCATTATTAACTGGCTGGACAAGGTTGACGCCGACAGCCATCCTGAACTCGCCTGATTAACAGTTTGGTTTAAGGGTAAGGGCGGAATTTTTTCTTCCGGCCTTACCCCTTTCTTTAGTACGATAGATCGAAAGTATGGAGATCATGTAAATGAGAATGGGTGTACTACTTTCCGGCAGTGGCCGAACCTTGGACAACTTCCATGAGCGCATTGCGGCTGGCACTATGCAGGGCTCCATTGAAGTCGTGGTGTCCAATGTTAAGGGTGTCCTCGGCCTGGAAAAGGCGGAAAAATACGGGTATCCGGCCTTCCATGCCGAAGGCAATGAGGCCATCAACAAGATTCTCCTGGATCATGACGTTGAACTGGTGCTCCTGGCGGGCTACCTGAAGCTCTACGAGCCGCCGGCCTCGCTGGCCCGCAATGTTATTAATATCCATCCCTCCCTGATCCCTTCTTTTTGTGGCAGCGGTTTTTACGGTATGCGCGTCCATCGCGCCGCTAAGGCCCGCGGTGTCAGGGTGACTGGCTGTACGGTCCATTTTGCCAATGAGGTTTATGATGAAGGGCCGATCATCGTTCAGAAATGTGTCGATATCGATGATGACGACAGTCCCGATGATATCGCCCATAACGTTTTTGCCAAGGAATGTGAGGCCTTTCCTGAGGCGATCAACAGGGTCCATGCCCTTGGCGTCGACTATTTTTGGCAGAGAGTTGCCGGCAATAAGGAGGGGGAGAGATGACAAAACGCTCTGTCCTCATGACAGCCCAGGATATTGATCGCTCCCTGCAGCGCATGGCCCTGCAGATTATGGAAAGCAATCGTGGGGTGGATAAACTTGCCCTCGTCGGCATCCATACCGGCGGAGTTTTTCTGGCCGATCGCATCAAACAGATCATCAGCCACCAGGAGCAGCGCGAGCTCGAGGTGGGGTATCTTGATATCACCCTCTACCGGGACGACTGGTCGCAGATCAGCCAGTTGCCCATTGTTAAAACCACGGACATCCCCTTTACCGTCCAGGGCTGGACCATCGTCCTCATAGATGATGTTCTCTATTCCGGGCGAACGGTGCGGGCTGCCCTGGATGCCATTATGGATCTCGGTCGGCCGCGGTCCATTCAACTGGGGGTTCTTATTAACCGTAAATGTGGCCGAGAGCTGCCCATCCAGGCCAACTATGCCGGTCTTGATGTCCTTGAAAGTCATAACGAGCATGTTTATGTGTTATTAAAGGAGAAGGCTGGCTGCGACGAGGTGATCCTTGAGAGTAAAGATGCGTAGGGCAGGGTGGTGCTGGGGCAGGTAGCGTGCGCTCTGAGATAGAGAGCGATTTTGACCTAAAGAGTGTTCCCATGGCTGAGCAGGGCAAAAAGAGCTGTACCTTTGATTTGATCCAACAACGAATCAAGCGCAAGCGTGAGGATTACAAGCGCTACAGGTTTACCGACGATCAGAACAATATCCTCAAGACCTTTTTTGACCTTGTCCAGGAGTTCGACTCCCTGGTCGAGTTCTACGCAATTTCCGTTCTCATCCTCCCCCAGTACATGAATGTTATCTGCCGCCTCTATCTCAAAGGAGATGACGGCACCCTGCGGCTCGTTCAGGCCAGTGATATGGCGCCCCTTGCCACCCCGAAAACGGCCCCTGCCGCGGTTCAGGGTATCGCCACCGTTACCCGGCGCGGCAACACCCTGCTCATGCCGATCTTCCTCGGGGTTTCGAACGGTGATAAGGGCGATAGTGCCGGGGTCTTCGAGGTGATTTCTGCTGACACTATTTCCACGCAGGGTGAGTTCTTTTTGGAAAAGTTCACCAACCGCATAGCCGTTTCTCTCACCGGCAAATTGGCTGCCCACCAAAATGTCAAGCATATCGAATTTGTCAGCAATCTGGTCACCGATATCGAGCATAATGTCATCATCCCAAATATGTACTTCAAGCATCTTTTTAATAAGCTGCGCAAGAAGATTAAAGATATGGATGAGTTGGAGCACCAGATCAGGGCCATGAAAGCGGCCATGGGCATGACCGGCAATGAGGCGTGCCAGATGATCATCGACAAGGTGGCCTCCCTTCACCGGTCCCTTGACGATTACCATCAGGAGATGGAGAAGCATTACCGGAGCAGCAGCCTTTTTATCGAAAGTCTCTTTCGGCGCGACCACTTCACCAAGGGCGAACTGGTTCTGCGTACCCAAAAATGCTTAGTGGCCGAAGAGATCATCGCCCCGCAGCTTGAGCATTACAAGAGGCGTCTCCGCCATATGGGTGTTGATATTGAGCACCCGGTCGACATGCGCGATGAGGAGATCTTCCTCCAGGTGGATGTGGGATTGCTTGCTCAGGTCTATGCCAATCTGTTTTCCAATGCCTTGAAGTATACTGAGGCCGTCGTGGTCAATGGCGACCGGCATACCCGCAAGGCCCTGGCCTATGGTCGTGAATATGTAAAAGATTGTTTCGGTCCTGACGTCGACGGCGTCAAGTTTAACGTTTTTACCACCGGACATCATATCTCGCCGGCCGATGCCGATAAGATCTTTGATGAGAGCTACCGGGGAAATAATGTCGGCGGCCAGGTCGGCACCGGTCACGGCCTTAGCTTTGTCAAACAGGTTGTTGAGATCCATGGCGGCTTGGTCGGCTACGAGCCGGTGCTCCATGGTAATAACTTTTGGTTCTGTCTGCCTCTGCCCAAAGAAGAACAGGACGATTCGTAGGGCTGCGAAGGCCCGGTGCCTTCATTGTTTTATTGTGAGAGTGTTTCAGCCACCTTGAGATGGTGGCTTGTTGACCTGAGCGCGCCCATGGCAATGTACGTTGCCTTTCTGGCGCGCTTTGTAATTTTACATCATTTTTCAGGGTTTGTATGACCGTATCAATAATGCAAAAACCAGAACTTTTGGCCCCGGCCGGCTCCATCGACGCCTTTGAGGCCGCTGTTGCTGAAGGCGCTGACGCCATTTATATAGGGGCCCCGGCCTTTAATGCCCGCAACCTGGCCCGCCATTTCTCCGCTGCTGAGGTGGCTGCCATGATTGCCTTTGGCCATGAGCGCGGGGTCAAGGTCTATCTTGCCGCCAACAGCCTGGTTAAGGAGGATGAGGTTGCCGCGGCCTGTGATCTCCTGGCCATGTGTCAGGAATTGCAGCCCGATGCCCTGATTATTCAGGATCTGGGGCTTTATTATCTGGCCCACAACCATTTCCCTGATTTGGAACTCCATGCCTCCACCTTGATGGCCGCCCATAATAGTGTCGCGGTCCAGCACCTTGCTGCCATGGGTTTTAGCCGGGTGGTCTTGGCCCGGGAGATGACAATTCCTGAAATTGATGTCGCCTGTCGGCAGGGTGTGGAGATTGAGATTTTTATCCATGGGGCCCTTTGTTTCGCCTACTCCGGTCTCTGTCTTTTTTCCAGCTATCTGGGCGGCAAGAGTGGACTGCGGGGCCGTTGCGTCCAGCCCTGTCGACGGCGCTATACCATGGTTGGTGACGGCGGCAAAGTCGAGGCCGGCTATAATTTTTCCATGAATGATCTCTCCGGCATCGGTTCGTTGCCGGAGCTGGTGCAGGCCGGTGTGCGTTCCCTGAAGATCGAGGGCCGCATGCGCAGCCGTAATTATGTGGCCTCGGTGGTGCGGGCCTATCGTCTGGCCCTTGATAATCTCGATGATTTTGACACGGTGTTGCCCGAGGCCCAGAAGCTTCTTGATCAGGCCATGGGTCGTAAGAGTACGGCTGGTTATTTTGGCACGCCGCAACCGCTTGATGCCCTGGCACCTCAGCATTCTGGTAATATCGGCCAGTTTTTAGGAAGGGTCGGCAATCATGATCAGGGTTGGGCTACGGTTAAGCTGCAACAGAGCCTGCAGGTTGGCGATCGTCTCCGTCTCCACCAGGAAAAGAGCGGTGAGCGCCACTCCCTGACCCTGAAGAAGATGCGGTCCCGGGGTGAGCAGCACAAGGAGGTTCCCAAGGGCTGGAAGGTTGAGCTCTTCTTGGGTGATCTCGAGCTCAGGTCCGGAGACAGTCTCTACAGGGTCGATGTCAGGGCTGGAAAAAACAGGGGGGATCAGGTCAAGGTCGGCCCCTTTCGTCAGATGGCCGAGGCTATTGAGCAGGGTGAGGCAGGCCAGCAGGTCTTTCGGATCCTTGGCCTGAAAACCAGGGCCCCCCACAAGAGCGGCGGCGCTAAAAAGAAAAAAAAGCCGGTGGCCAGTTATCAGCCCCCTGTCTGGCTGCGCGGCGATGAGTGGGGGGTGGTCAGGGCCGGTCATGACCTGCGCCCCGAACGCCTGCTGCTGAGCTTGGACCCTGGCAGTTTTGAGCAGGCCATGCGCCAGCGCCGCGGCCTCCGTCATCTTGTGCGCTCCCTGGCTTGGGCCCTGCCACCTGTCATTCTTGAGGCCGATCTTGAATTTTACTATCAGGCCTTGGCTACCCTGATGGATATGGGCTTCTACCAGTTTCAGATCGGCCATGTCAGCCAGGTGCGCCTGCTTCGCCAGGCCCGGCGTGCGACCTCCAGCCAAAAGCACCAGAAGCTCGTTTTTTTTGGCGGCTACACCCTGAATATCCTTAACTCCCTGGCCTTAAGGGCCTTGCAGAAAAACGGCCTGAGTGCCACGGCCCTTTCCATTGAGACGGACCTCGGTAACGCCCGGTTGCTTGCTGTCAATCGCGGCCAGATGAAGATCGACATGGAGGTTTACGGCCACCCGCCGCTTTTTACCGCCCGCCTGCAAGGCGATTTTTTCGATTATGGCCGCGTCATGAAGAGTCCCAGGGGTGAAGAGATTGTTCTCCACGAACGCTTTGGTCAGACCGTCGCCCTGGCCAAAGAGCCTTTTTCCCTCCTTGATGTCATGTATGAGGTGGCGCGGCTGGGTATTGATTATGTGGCTCTTGATATCAGCGGCCAACGTCTCAAACGTAAGGATATCCATGGCCTTTTTCAGCGCCTGGGGCGCGAGAGCAAGGGTAGACTGACCCCTGAAGAAAGTCGTTTTAATTTTCGCAGTAATCTTCTCTAGGATTGCCGGCCAAGGGGCAGCTCGTGCCCCTTGGCGACTAAATTCATTGCCAATGAGGCTTCTGTTTGACAAAAGCAGAGGCCTTTCATACACTGCCATAGGCAGAACTACCTATCTATATTCGTGGGCCTGGTTGAGGACAATTTTTCTCTGGTTTCCAGCTCCGACTCATGCTTACATAAATAAGACAGATGGGAAAAAATTAAAAGACAGCCTCTTTCTTGAAATGCGCGCGCGGGGTGGTGTGAAATGCTTGAATCTCTCTTTGTTCCAGATGCCGTCGCTGTTATCGGTGCCTCCCGTACCCCCGGCAAGGTCGGTCACGATGTCTTTGCTAATCTCATTAAGGGCGCATTTCCAGGGACAATTGTTGCCATAAATCCAGCAGCTAGCGAAGTTGCCGGTTACCCCTGTTATCCGAGCCTGGAGGTCTATGGCAAGAAGGTCGACCTCTGTGTTATTGCCGTGCCTCAACCCCTGGTGGAGCAAGCCGTTGAAGACACTGTCAAGGCCGGGGCCGGCGGGATTATTGTCATTACCGCCGGTTTTAAAGAGGTGGGCGAGGAAGGCGCAGCGCTGGAAGAAAAAATTGCTGATTTCTGCCGCAGTAAACAGGTGCGTCTGGTTGGTCCCAACTGTCTCGGTCTGCTTAATACCAGTTCAAAGCTCAATGCCTCCTTTGCCGGCAATATGCCGGATGAGGGCTCCATCTCCATTTTGTCGCAATCCGGGGCGTTGTGCACCGCCATTCTCGATCTTGCCGCCAGCCGCCATCTTGGTCTGCAAAAGGTGGTCAGTGTCGGCAATAAGGCTGATATTACCGAGGTCGACCTGCTGCGCTCCCTGGCAGTCGATGAGCCGACAAAGGTGATTGTCGGCTACCTGGAGGACATCAGTAGTGGTGATGAGTTTATTAAGGCCGCTGAGGATGCCTCCATGCAGAAGCCGGTTGTCGTCTTGAAATCAGGTACCACTGCCGCCGGTCAAAAGGCGGCGGCCTCCCATACCGGTGTTCTTGCCGGTACCGATACCGCCTATGGTGCCGCCTTTAAGCAATGCGGCATAGTACGGGCCGACACCTTTGAGCAACTCTTTGATTACGCCACGGCCCTTGCCATGCAGCCCTTGCCCCAGGGCAATCGGGTCCTGATTATTACCAATGCCGGCGGCCCGGGAACCATGGCTGCCGATGCCGTTGAGAAGGCGGGCATGGTGGTGGCTGAGCTTGATCGCAATGTCGCCACGGCCTTGCGCCAGGAGCTGCCGGCCGCCGCCAGTGTCGGTAATCCTATTGATGTTCTCGGTGATGCCCCTCCGGAGCGCTACGCTGCTGCCTTGGCTGCGGCCCAGGAGGATGATGAGGTCGATGCCATTTTAGTTATCCTCACTCCCCAGGCCATGACCAAGGCCCCGGAAACGGCCCGGGCCATTGCCAAGACCATGACCGGTGACAAGCCGGTGTTGGTGTCCTTTATGGGTGGGGTAGAGGTCATGCCCGGCCGTGACGAGCTTGCCGCCGCCTCTCTGCCTGATTATGAATCGCCGGAGCGTGCTGTCGGGGCCTTGAAGGCCATGTATGAGTACAGTATGTGGCGCAGCAGGCCGCCGCGTATCGTCAATAGATTCCGGGTCCATCGCCGCCGGGTGGAGCGCATCATCACCAGGAGCCAGCGCATCGGCCGCCTGCAGCTCAACGAGGTCAAGTCAAAGGCCATTCTCAAGGCCTATGGTTTCAAAATTCCCACCGGTCAGCTTGCTGTCACC
>JBFFIS010000061.1:0-10147 GCA_041556375.1 Desulfurivibrionaceae bacterium
GATGACAATGCCGCCCTCATAGCCGGCGGCATGGGTAAACTGATAGGCGCCGTTGATATCACCGGGCGCATAGATATGGCGCTGGCTGGTGCGCAGCCGCTTATCAACGACAACACCGCGCCGGGAAAAATCCACATCAATGGCCTCGAGGCCAAGGCCGTCAACATTGGGACTGCGCCCTAAGGCCACCAACAGGGTCTCAGCCTGAATATCACGAATTTCACCTGAGGTGGTCTTGATCGTCACCTGGCGTCGGTCGCCCAGATCCTTGACCTCCTCCACCCCGACTTCCAGATGGAAGACCACGCCTTCCCGGGCCATATTCGCCATGACCAGATCAGCCATATCCTTGTCCTCACGGCTGAGAATCTGGCCGGAGCGCTGGATAACCGTGACCTGACTGCCCAGGCGGGCAAAGGCCTGGGCCATTTCCACGGCAATGGGGCCGGCGCCCAGAACGATGAGAGATCTGGGGAGGCGATCAAGATAAAATATCTCCTTATTGGTGATATGGGGCGTGCGCTCCAAACCAGGGAAGGCTGGCCGGGAGGGCGAGGAGCCGGTGGCAACCACCCATTGTTTGGCAGAGATCGTCCTGCCCTCAAGTTCCAGCAGGTGCTCATCGCGAAAGCGTGGAACGCCAAAGGCCACCTCGGCCCCCAGCTTGGTGAACCTCTCCACCGAATCATGCTTCTGGATCTCGTCGATCACCCCCTTGATGCGGGCCGCCACCTTGGAAAAATCAACCGGGCCGGGGGTTACGGCCGGCAGGCCATAGTGTTCTGCCCTTTTCATGGACTGGTAGATATGGGCCGACTTAATCAGGGTCTTACTGGGGACGCAGCCGTAATGCAGGCAGTCGCCGCCCAGCATGGGCTCTTTTTCAATGAGGATGGTCTTGGCGCCGAGCTGGGCCGCTCCGGAGGTGACGGTGAGACCGGCGGCACCGCCGCCAATAATTCCGATGTCATAGTCAAAATGGGGCATTACACACTCCTGTTTTGCTCTTTTTAATACTCGTGAGGGCCTGCTCGTGCCATTCATTCCATAAAAGATGGCCGCCCAGGTCAATTTATTTCTGCACCGCTCCAGCAGTTCAAGCACGCGACCTGGCTTTTGATGACTGCCGGGACACGATGTGGTATAGGAAAAAGGTTTATTATTTTTATTTGGAGAGTCCATGATGAAACCCCATAGTTTAAATGAGCGCGAAGAGGAACTTGACGTCTTCTTCGGCATTATTAACCGCTTTATCGGTTATTTCACCCGTGATGCCATCAGGGCGACGGAAAACGATACCAAGAGCGAATATCCCTTTGTACCCATGGATACACGCCAGGCCTATGCCCAAATCAGCCTGGCCCGTGACCTCCTGCGCCAGGAGAAGAGAATGACACCCGGCGTCTCATTTATTGATGTCGGCTGCGGCATTGGCAATGTCATGCTCATGGCCGAACTCATGGACTTTAGCGTCTACGGCATTGAGAAGGACGAATACCCCTATAAAATAGCTGAAAAGCTCATGGGCAAGGAATGTGTGGCCCAGGACGATATCTGGGAGTTTGAGCGCTTCGGCGATTTTGATGTCATCTATTATTTTCGGCCCTTTGCCGAAAAAATGGTGCAGGTCGCCTTTGAACACATGATTGAGGAAAAACTGAAAACCGGCGGAATTCTCATCGCCAACCGCAAGATGGACATGGAAATAGACAACAATCCTCATTTTCGGCGCCTGGAAGAACAATGGCCGGTCTGGCAAAAGATTTAGGGAGGAGGAAGACGATGCATAAGGCCACATTTTCCGTTGCCACCAACAGCTATATGGAACTTGTCGACATCACCTCGCAGGTGAACGCCGTTGTCAAAGAGAGCGGCATAACTGACGGCATCTGCCACCTGTACAACCCCCATACCACGGCCGCCCTGACCATCAACGAAGGGGCCGACCCCACGGTGCAGACCGATATCATCATGGCTCTCAAGGAAATCATTCCCTTTGAGCTGCCCTTTCGCCATGCCGAGGGCAACTCCCCCTCCCATGTCCTGGCCTCTCTCTTTGGCGCCTCGGAGATGATTTTTATCGACCAAGGGCGCCTGCTGCTTGGCACCTGGCAGAAGGTCTATTTTTGTGAGTTTGACGGGGCGCGGACCAGAAAGGTGCATGTCCGCATTGTTGGGGAAAACTAAGACCGAGCCCTTTAAAAAGAAATTAAGGCCATGGTGCTCTACGGAGAGGCGAGGACTCAGCCCGTGATTCCCTTACGAAGAACCTCAAGCTCACGTTGGCGGACATAGCGCAGGACCTTCTCCTCCTCAATACCGCCGAGATGAAACCGAACCCCGAAGCAAAAGAGCATGGGATGCTGCTGGCGGACAAATTCCCGGACCACCTCGGCCTCGTCGATCTCAATGGTAAGGAAACCGTCTTCGACGCCAGGGATCTGGTCATAACAGGGTACAGAGAGCAGGATATTTTTGAGGGAACTGCCGTGCTGGGGGATCTCGGTGTCAAATTTTGAATACATCAGGATACCGCCGACGCTCAGGTCCTTGACGGCAAGCTCGCAGGGCTCGTCATTATAGGTAAAGGAGACCCGGCTTTCCTGGGGCAAAAGAACCCGGTAATGACTGCGGCGCTGGAGCATGAAGAGCTCCTGGGGGACGGCGCATTTCAGGGCATCAGCGGTGACTTCAGTGACCATGGTGACAAAATGCATCCAGACCATGGCCTCATTACGAAAGACCACCCGGAATTTATTGTTGTCAGGAGTCCAATCCTTTGGTTTATCAATGGAGATGAAGTGCTCGTCAAAATCAAAGAGAAGTGTGCTGCCAGACTGATAGCCCTTACAGACGATATTGATAATAACGCGGCGCTTTTTTAGATATTCCAGGTTTTTCCGGATTATAGCCGGACTCTGGGTGATCTCGTAGCCCCCTTCCATGGAGACCCAGCCAATCTTCAGGGCTGTGCTATCTAAATTGATGTTCGAAGCCATAGCTTATCAACTATACTGCTTTACTACCCTATGAATAGCGATACTGATCCGTATGAAATCTGCTTTGGCCTCAACCGCCAGACAGATGAACAATCACTTGACCATTTTATCCGCCGCTTTGCCTCACCGGCGGTTCTGGAGACTCTCATCCCAAGAATGACAGATGAAGAAATAACAGAAACCCTTGATTTTCTAAACAAAATAATGGGCAAGCATTTCAAAGAAAGCGAATACCATACCCTTTTCCTCGGCAGAAAGAGCTAAAAAGTTCTGCCTGGCTCGCAAAATTTTGTGAGCCAGCAGTAGGACTAAGGCCCTGTTTTTCGGTATAGTATCATTTTAGCACGCGAATATCACAACAGAAAATTCAACAGACAGCTCTGGCTCCGCAAGAGGACCATAAGGAGAAAAAATCTGTGAAACATCCCATCATGCGCAACCTGCGGGATTACCTTGATGTCATCCGTCAGGATGGCGACCTTCTTGAAATCGATGTTGAGGTCGACCCCTACCTGGAAATTGCCGAGATCCATCGCCGCGTCATCAGCCAAGGCGGCCCGGCCCTGCTCTTTACCAATGTCAAAGGCAGCCAGTTCCCGGTGGTAACCAATCTCTTCGGCACGGCACGGCGGATGGAGCTGGCCTTTGGCCACCGGGCCCAAGACTTTGTCGCTGACCTGGTCAGGGCCGCCGAAACCCTGTTGCCACCGACCTTCAACAAGCTGTGGTCCTCGCGCCACCTAGTGCCCCAGGCCATGAAAATCGGCCTCAAAAAGGTGGGCCACGGGCCCTTGTTGGAATGCTGCCAATCGCCCTCCCGCCTGACTGAGCTGCCCATGCTGACCTCCTGGGACACGGACGGCGGCGCATTTGTCACCCTGCCCCTGGTCTACACCGAACACCCAGGCGGCCGCGGTCACAATCTCGGCATGTACCGCATCCAGCGTTACGACGACCAGACCACCGGTATCCATTGGCAGATCCACAAGGGCGGCGGCTATCACTATTTTGAGGCCGAGCAGCGCAACGAGGCCCTGCCCATGACCCTCTTTATCGGCGGCCCGCCGGCCCTGATGATGGCGGCCATTGCCCCTTTGCCGGAAAATCTGCCGGAGCTCATGCTGGCCTCCCTGCTCATGGGTGAGAAACTGCCGGTCACCAAGGACCCTCTGGGCGGTCATCGCCTGGTGGCCGAAGCAGAGTTTGCCGCCTGCGGCAAGGTCCCGCCCCATATACGCCGACCGGAAGGCCCCTTTGGCGATCATTACGGCTACAACTCCCTGACCCACGACTACCCGGTTTTCCAGGTGGACCATCTCTATCATCGCAAGGATGCCATCTATCCGGCCACCGTGGTCGGCCGCCCCAGGCAGGAAGATTTCTATATCGGCGACTTCCTCCAGGACCTGCTGTCGCCACTGTTCCCTCTGGTGATGAGTGGGGTCAAACAGCTCAAAACCTTCGGCGAGGCTGGCTTTCACTGCCTGGCAGCCGCCCGGGTCACAGACCGCTATCATCGAGAGGCCTTTGCCTCAGGGCTGCGAATCATGGGGGAGGGCCAGCTGTCGCTGACCAAATTCCTCATCATCACCGATGGCGATATCAATATCGACAACTTCAAAGAACTCTGGACCCATGTCCTGGAACGGGTTGACTGGAGCCAGGACCTCTTTATCTTTGCCAATGTCTCCCAGGACACCCTGGACTACACAGGCCCCTCGGTCAACAACGGCTCCAAGGCCCTGCTCATGGGCCTTGGCAAGGAGGCGCGCAACGTCCTGCCCCTGACCTTCAGCGGCGACCTGCCCCAGGGCTGCAGCAAGCCAAGCCCTTTCCTGCCAGGTACCCTGGTGGTGGAGGGCGTCCCCTATACCGAGGACAAGGAGCTCGGCCAACGCCTGGCCAGCCATCCAGGCCTAGACGGTTGGCCGGTCATTCTCCTGGTGGACTCCACCAACGAAGCCACGGCCAATATGCAGGAGTTCATCTGGACCTTTTTCACCCGTTTTGAACCGGCAGCCGACATCTACGCCGCCTCCCAAGGGGTAAAACGCTTCCATGTCGGCCTCCAGGCGCCCATTGTTTTTGACTGCCGCATGAAGCCCTGGTATCCCCATGTCCTTGAGGTCGATGAGGCCACAAGGAAACTGGTGGATGGCAAGATTATGGATATTCTCCCTGCCAAATGGCGCTAGCAGGCTGCTTGACCTCCTTGCCAGCCATGGATTAGGGTAGAATAAAACCAATAGGGATAGACCATGAAGATTAAACGTTCGCAAGGCCCTGGAAAAAGCAGCGGGGCCGGCAAGGCCAAAAAGAGCGGCGAATCCAGCGCTATCGATTTTCGCCACCTCCTCCAAAGCCAGATGCAGGGAGTGATGGATGTAGGCGACACGGCGCCGGTGAGCCAGGTTCAGGAACGGCGACAGGGCAGTCCTGAGTTGCGCCTGCAGGGCGTGCAGATAACCGAGGCCACCATTGACTCCCTGGAGTCCTTTGCCAAGGCCCTGGACAATACCAGCCTGAGCGCCGAAGACCTCGAGCCCTTTATCAGCGCCCTGGAAGAGGAAAACCAGGGGCTTCTTGACATTAAGGAACAGCTTGACGACGATGACCCTCTTGCCAAACTCATAGAACAGGTGGCCGCCGCCACCTATCTGGAAACATCAAAATACCGCCGCGGTGACTACGACAGCTAAAGCTGAAAGCAGCCAACCGCTCTCTTCTCCTTGAAGAGCACAGGACCGGCGTCAAATTCGACCTTGGCCGGCCTGTGCTCTTTGTTTTTTTAATAGTCAGGCCCTTGCGGCCTTGCCCCCCTTTTTATAATGAAAGAGCGTTTACAAAAAATATTGGCCCGGGCTGGTATCTGTTCCCGCCGGGCCGCTGAAGAATTGATCCGCAGTGGCCAGGTAAGCGTTGATGGCAAGGTGGTTACAGAAATGGGGCTCAAGGCTGACCCCAAAAGCCAAACCATCGTGGCCAAGGGCCAGCCTGTCCGCTTTTCTGAAAAAAAGGTCTATGTCCTCCTTAATAAACCAGAAGGCTATGTCACCACCCTCCACGACCCTCAAGGGCGGCCCATTGTCACTTCGCTGATAAAAAAGATACCGGAACGGCTCTTTCCAGTGGGCCGCCTCGACTTTGACACCAAAGGCGCCCTCATCCTTACCAACGACGGCGACCTGGCCCAACGGGTTCAGCATCCGAGCTTCGAGGTGAAAAAAACCTATGTCGCCAGGGTGACAGGTAAGCCCAACGCCGACAAGCTCAGCCAACTGGAAGAAGGCCTTGAGGTGGAGGGCCGCCTTACTGCACCGGCGAAAATTAAGCTCCGCAAATCCTCACCCAAGGAGTCGGTGATAGAAATCACCATCCATGAAGGCCGTAAACGTCAGGTCCGCAAGATGTTTACCGCCATTGGCCACCATGTTACCGAGTTGACTCGTATCTCCTATGGCAATCTCACCCTCGGTTCGCTCAAACCGGGCAAATTCCGCTTTCTCACCAAAACGGATATTGCCCGTATTTTCGCCAAGGAGCAGAAATCCCCCCCACGCCAAGGCCGGAGCAAGAGTAAAGGACAGCGGCCAGGGCCAAAAAAGAGAAAAAAACCAGGTAAATAGCTCATTTACACGCTGCAGGCCCCCAGAAGCCAGACAAAAATATATAAAAAATGTCGCAATTTCAAGGCGTTACGCCACTGCCCACCCTGCCGCCACTTAACTCATTGTTATCTGGTCATTCTCACCTTGTATTTTCAGCTTTACTTTCAAAGATCGGTCATTATACAATCTAAATTGTCCGGGGAAATCAGTCCCCTATACAGGTAGTTGTTACCGCGGCCGTAAGCACGAATACTGCTTGATTATCCGTTTCCTGCAGGAGAAGACCATGAACAAATCTGAATTGATCGAGGCAGTTGCCCAAGAGATGAACATGACCCCCAGAGAGGCAAGCGATGTCGTCAGCACCATCCTCGACTCTATGTGTGACACCCTGGTCAAAGGAAACACCATTGAGATCCGGGGATTTGGCAGTTTCGTTATCAAGGACTATGGCTCCTACCTGGGCAGAAATCCCAAAACAGGCGAGAAAATAAAGGTGCCACCCAAACGCCTACCCTTCTTCAAGGTGGGCAAAGAGCTGCGTGAGCGGGTTAATTCCAAGCTCAAGTACGGCTCCGCCTGACTACCCCCTCCCCCATTATCACCCAAGCCCTGCTAGCCTTAAGCTATCAGGGCTTTTTTTGTGCCACCTCAACAACGCCCGGCCCTCACTCGCCACCAGAAAAACCCTCGACCCAGAAGCCCCTCTTGCAAGTTTACTTTGAAAGAAACTGAGCTTATGTGGATAATGGTGAAGACAACCTCATATTTTCACGCTAGCTGCAGGGCTTCAGGTCTGCTTTGCATAGCGACCGAGGTGGCTGCAGCCAGTCAAAGAGAAAAGAACAGTTCAATGTCCCGCAGTAAGCTCTGTACATTTTTCTAACCGGAGGGAACGCTCATGGATAATCAAAACAAAGAGGAAAAGATCCTTAACGAGGTGTTGGCTGCCTATGAGAAACTGCGCCAGCGGCTCAGCAAAACCCTTGGCGAACTCAATGACAAGATCAACACCGAGTCGATCAGTGAAGCCATGGACAAGGCGATGGCGGATCTTAAAGAGGTTGGGGAACACTCAAAAGAGATTATCTCCCGGGCCGGAGACACGCTGAAAAAAGATATCGCCTCTTCCCTCAGCCAGATAAAGCCCAAATTCGAAGAGGATTTCGAGGAAACACGCAAAGACTTTAACCGCTTGCACAATAAGGGTGGCGCCCTGTGGCGTGAGATTTCCACTGAGGCCGAATACTTCAAAAACCTGTCCCTGGACAAGGGCGGCGCCTTTCTTTTACACGTCCTCAGGGGCCTGAGCGAATGGACCACGAGCCTGAGCGACAAGCTCGACAGTTCACTCAACTACAAGACAGGCGAGATCACCCATGGTGGCCAGTTTACCTGCACAAACTGCGGGGCAGAGATTAACCTGAAAAACCCGGGGCGCTTGCCGCCCTGCCCCAAATGCACGAAAAGCGAATTCCGGCGCTCATAAAACAGGAGGGGGGACAGACAGGTTCGGGCGGGGCATGGTGCCAAGGCAAGACCTTCCCGTAGGCGTTCAATTCCGGGGACATCATAGGTATTTCACCATTTGTCTTGCAAAGAGTGAGGGATGGTGGCCCTGGAATGACGACGTTTTTTTTATGGGAAATATCAGGAGTGTCTCCGGTACGTATGGAGAAATAATGGCTACGCCGGGAAAAGAGGAAACGCAATACTATTGATCAACACCATCTTGGTCAGAAAGCAGCTTTTTTTGATTACGGATTGCCTGCTCGATCTTTTCTTTCAACATCGCACTGGTAAAGGGTTTGATGATATACTGGTCAACTTTTGCGGCAATAGCTTCCTCTATATGCCTTTTTTCGGCCTCGGCGGTGACCATAAGAAAAGGAATGTGGACAAGCTCAGGATCTTCCTTGGCCTTTTTAAGCAACTCAAGCCCGGTCATCTTAGGCATATTCCAGTCTGAAATAATAAAGTCAAACTTTTGCCTTTTGAGTAACTGCCAGGCCTCTTCACCGTTTTTTGCTGAAACAACGTCTCGATAACCTATATCTTCTAAAATATTCCTGATAATCATTATCATTGTATCAAAATCATCAACAAGGAGTATTTTAAACCTTTTCATAGTCTTTGAGGGTTCCGCGTATGAGGTGGAAGAGCAAAAAAATCAGTGGTAGGTCGCCAAAAAATCTCTAGGGATGCCATACAAACAAAATATCGTCTGGATGTCCAGGGGTTGCATGTGCCCGAGCCTACAGGCCAGGCCTGTACCGTCTACCATCGAGCTTTCAGGCCAGCGGCGGCATTCAGTCAGCACATAATCGCCGGACATCAATCTGACTGACGGTGATGTGGCCCCGCTCAAGGACGGCGCCATCTGATCGGGGATCAGGGTCCTCAGAATAACGAGCCAAAGAATGCTCAAATATGCCCCCCCGCTGCCGGAAGCACTGCTCAAGGCGACTATCACCAATGGAGGCCTCAACAATCTGGACATCTTCAGCAGCAATCTCTGGAAAATTAACATTCCAGGTCAGAGGCCGGTGCAAAAAATCCTCTTTTGGCCTGAGATAGGCCCAGACCTCTCTGATATGTCTGGCAACCCGGGCTCTTATGTCAGCAAGCTCCGGGCCTGAGGCCTTGCCAGCCTTGACCGCCGCTCCGAAGGCGAGATCATGGAAATCTTGCGATAATGCTATGCCGGGGCGCGGCGGCTCAGCGACATTGGCATGCAGACAGGCACCAATGGTCGCCGAACTGAGGACAAAACCCAGGCCGGTATTCTTTCCACAGTTTACCCCGGAGATAACCAGGTCGGGCCAGTCGCCATCGACAAAAAGGTTGTGCATGGCCCAATCCACACAATCGGCAGGGGTGCCATCCACCAGGACCACTGGCGCACCGCCAATTGTTGTCTGGCGCGGGTTGATCGACCCATGGCCACTCATGGCGTGACTCTGCCAACTCTGCTCAGAATCAGGGATTGCAATCTTCAGGACATCGATGCCTTCGAGACTCCCCAGGGTCTCTATGGCACATGCCAACAGGGGAGAATGGGGACCATCATCGTTGGTGAGCAGAACTTTCATGATATAAGTATACCAGAGGCCGGCGAGGCCTCAAATAACCAGGGAGCAGAATTAAGCCCCCTGTGACAAGAAAAATTTTTCATCTCAAACACGGAGCCCTCATGAAGACCATCATTCTCAGCCTTTTCCTGGCAGCGGCCCTTACCGCCTGCAGCGATAATCAACAGGAGAAGATTGACGAGTTCAACGAAAAAAACGCCAAGCAGGCCACAGAGTATATCCAGAAGCCGCTGGACCAGGCCAAAGAGATACAAAAGATGGCAGCAGATAAATATAAGGAGCTGGAAAAAGATCAAGGTGAAGAGAAGGAGTGAACCGCGACAACAAGAGAGGAAGGGGAGAACTCTCCTCAAAAAACAAAGGCCCGATGGATTGCTCCATCGGGCCTTCTATATAAACGCTATAAAAGCGGTAAAAATCTGGCTCCTCGGGAGGGACTCGAACCCCC
>JBFFIS010000062.1:0-10119 GCA_041556375.1 Desulfurivibrionaceae bacterium
CGTAATCGCCCCAAAGGGCCACCCGCCGGACCTTGCGGTAGGGATGGGCGGTAAAGACCACGCCGCTGCCCGAGCTCTCATCTTTATTGCCGAATACCATGGCCTGGACAATAACCGCCGTGCCCCAGTAGTCGGAAACCCCCATCAGGTTGCGGTACTCCTTGGTCTTTGCCGTGTCCCAGGAGGTCAGCACCATCTCAATAGAGGCAATGAGCTGCAGCCAGGGGTCGTCGGGGATGCCGATGCCGAGGCTGCGTATCTTCTGCTGGTAGGTAAGGGCCAGCTCCCGCATCTGCACCGGTGAAAACTGGGCCTTCTTGGTGATGGAGTATCTGTCCTTGGCCTCGTTCATCAGGGTCTGGAAGGTTTCCCGCTCTACCCCGCAGGTCATGGCCCAGGACTGCAGGAAGCGGCGGTAGTTATCCCAGGCCAGATATTGGCGGCGGCCGGAAGTGCCCATGGACTCGGCAATCTCCTCATTGAGGCCGATATTATGGATGGTGGCCATCATGCCGGGCATGGATATGGAGGCGCCGCTGCGCACCGACACCAGCAAGGGGTTGTCCGGGTCGCCGTAGGTTGTGCCGGTCTGGATTTCGAGCTGCTCCAAGGACGACCTGATTCGTCTGAGCAGATTCTCCCGGGCCCGGCTGAAGCTGTGAATGACATCCCAGCAGCGGAAGACCTCGGTGGTGATGATAAAGCCGGGGGGCACCGCTTTGCCGTCGTGGGTAAGCTGGGTGAGGTTAAAGCCCTTGTTGCCCAGGAGGACGAGATTTTTGGCGGTGGCACTGTTTTCGCCGAGGTGGTGGATGATCTTGTCGGGATTATAGCTCATCAGCAGGTCGAGCTGCTCCTCATCGAGGATTTCCCGCTGTCTCTCCAGGGTGTGATAGATGTCGGTGATGAAGTTGTCGAGATGCTGGAGGCCGAAGGTGGTGGCGATGATCTCCCGCATAAAGGCCTCGGAGAGTTGGTGGACATTGTTGACCGAGGTGCCTGTCCCTTCGTCCGTCTGGATCATGTTGCGGTATTTGGCCAGCAGATTGGTGGGGCCGATCTGGGGAATGATGATCGACAGGTTATTCTGGTGGATATTGGTGTAATAGGCGTAAATGACATCCTTGACCCCCTCAGAGAGGCCGCGGAAGATGTCGAGATACTGGGTGTAGGAGAAGCGGGCCAGGGCCAGGGAGTTGGAGAGCAGGGCCACGTAGGTGTCCAGGCGCCGGCTGGTGATGCCGTCGATTTTCAGGGCCCGCAGGTAGAGGCGCAGGCATTTCACCACCCGGATAAAGGTGGATTTGGTGATAAAGCTGCTCTCCACCAGGCTCGGCAGCTTTTCCAGGTAGATGTTGGCCATATTCTCCAGGCGAAAGCTGAGGCTGAGGGCGTCAAACTTTTTCTCCCGGTAACGACCGTACACCGAGGGGATATCCACGGCTATATGGCGTTTATGGAAGATGTCCTCTCGGGCCTCAAAGACGGTGTCGCTTAAGATTATGCCTTTAAGTTTTTCCAGGTGGGTGAGTAGGGAGTTGAGGCATTGGAAGGTGTCGCACAGGGTCAGGTCTTCGAGCAGAGGTTGAAGCTCCGGGAAGCCGCCGTTTACCGCCTCTTCAAGCTGGTGCCTGATCTCTTGGAAGCCCAGGTTGTACTTCTGGTCAAGGAGCTTGTACATCTCCACCAGGAGCCGGAAGCGGGTGCGCTCCGCCTCGCTGAGGTCAATCTGCAGGTTGAGAAAACTGTTAAGGCGCTTGGTATCCAAGAGCAGCAGGTCTTTCTCTTCCTTAATATTGGTGAGCTGAAAGATGCGTTTGGTCAGTTTGTGCTGTTGGTCGACAAAAACACCTTTGTTTTTGACCTGGGTGAGCAGCTCCGCCGGTAGATAATCCTTGAGGTGGGAGGTCTCGCGAGTACGCCAAAAACGCATGATGGCCTGGATAAAGCCGACGATGAGGTTGGAGCTCTCAACATGGCTCTGTTTACGCAGGAAGTGGATGATGATGTCTTTGCGTTTGTGGATCTCGTCGAGCTCGGTGGAGACATCGCGGAGCTTGCCTTCGGCGCCGATCTCGTTGAAGAAGACGGGCATCAGCTTGCTGAACTGTTTGACCAGATTGTAAACCGGTTCAATGGGGTGGTTGAGCAAATTGGTGATGTCGCGCTGAAAGAGATCGGTGTCCTTGACGCAGGTGCCGGAAAGGTTGACGTTGATGATCAGGGCCGAAAAGAGGGTGGCGCACCATTTGGGCTCCTGCATGATGAGGTGGAGCCAGGCCCGGATATTGGCAAGGTGGGCCGGATTGGTGATCGGTTGCCAGTCATCGTCGACGCCGCTGACATTGGCGTATTGGAAGCCGAAGCGCACCGTTTCCCAGAGAAAGGTTTCCGCCAGGCGGCTGGAGCCGCGCTGGAAGGCCTCGGTACCGAGCACCTGGATACATTGCAGGGCGGTATGGGGATAGCGTTTGACGTTGTCCTTGAGGAGCTGCATGGTGGTCAGCAGAAAGCTCTCAATTTCCTCAAAGGCTTGTTGGTGGATCAGGGTTACCAGGCTGCGGTTGATCTCGCGCAGAGTCTCCTCATGAATGAGGTAGAGGCCGGAGGTGTTCATGATCCGGAAGAGAAAGATGAGCTTGCGGTTTTCCGTGAACCTGTCGGGCAGGCCCTCACTCTCGGCGGCTGGGGTGGCAATGAGCTTGTCGGGAATGTCCTTGTAGAGGCGGACGATATCCATATGGGCCGGCAGGGCCAGGAGTTTTTCCAGGGTGTCCGGCTGGCTGCTCTCGGTGAGTTTGTCGAGGCTGGCCAGGTGACCGCGGAGGCGTTCATGGGAGATGGCGGAAAAGAGTTCGCCTGCCTCCCAGCTCGTGCACATTTCGCCGCATTCCTCTTGGAACCAGGGCAGCGGGTCCTCCTCGGACAGCCAGTAGGTGTAATTGAGGGTAAGAACCTTATGGAAAAGGGCAGTGGTGGAGGTCAGGTCAAAAGTGTTCTGCCGGGCGGCGGCCAGGAGGTTGGCGGCCATTTTTTTCATGGGGTGATGGCCCTGGACCATGAACATGATGGCCTGGTTGTCGAGCTCGGCCATGGTCTGGAAAAACTGATCAAGGACCTCTTGGTATTCATGGAGTTGGGGCCTGATCAGTGACAGGAAGCGCTCGACATAGGCCAGCAGGGATTCCACGGCCAGGCCACGGAGCTGCTCATTGCGGCTGGATTCGCTGATGACCTGAAAAAAAAGAGAGGTGAATTGCCGGAAGGCAGCTGGGCCCTGATCGCTACGGCAGTATAGTTGGCTGTTTTTGAGCACAAAGGCCCGCAGCCTGGGAAGCAGCAGGGCCCAGTTACGGTAGGGGTGACTGATCTCAAAGAGGAGCTCTTCTATGCCTCTATGGATGCCGCGATACTCTGTGACCAGGTCGCAGAGCAGCAGGTGCTCGGCAGGGATTTCGACATGGTCGACTGCCGTCTCTTCAAGGTTGGCTTTAAGGGCGTCTGATGTTTCGGTGAGTGAGGGCATAGGGGGTAGAGAAGTCGGGATTCAGGAGCCAGGATTGAGAAGAAGTGATTTTCTCACCGTTCTTCTTAATACTGGCTCCTGAATCCTGTAATCAAAAAGATCGGATCGTTTCGAAATAAAAAAATAATCTCGCGATCACCAGGAGATAAAGAAACGGGGAAAGTTGAATTAAATCATTTTTTGGTTGTCCATGAGCTGGATGAGGTCAAGGACCCGATTTGAGTAGCCCCACTCGTTGTCGTACCAGGAGAGGACCTTGACCATGTTGCCGATCACCTTGGTGGAGTCACCATCAACGATAGAGGAGTGCTGGTTGCCCTGGTAGTCGATGGAGACGAGGGGGGCATCGGTATAGCCGAGGTAGCGGTTGGCCGCCTCTTTTAAGGCCTGGTTGACCTCGGGGACGGTGGTCTCTTTTTCCACCTCCATAACGGCGTCGACTATGGAGACGTTAGGGGTGGGCACCCGGATGGCCAGGCCGTCGAACTTGCCCTTGAGCTCGGGCAGGACCAGGGAAACGGCGGCGGCCGCCCCTGTCTTGGTGGGGATCATCGACATGGCAGCGGCCCGGGCCCGGCGCAGGTCGCCGTGAGGGAAATCCAGGAGGCGCTGGTCGCCGGTGTAGGCGTGGACCGTGGTCATCAGACCCTTTGTGATGCCGAAACGGTCGAGGATGACCTTGGCAAAAGGGGCCAGGCAGTTGGTGGTGCAGGAGGCGTTAGAGACGATATGGTCGGTGGCCGGGTCATACTCGTGGTCATTGACGCCCATGACGATGGTGCGCAGATTGCCCTTGGCCGGGGCCGAGATAATCACCTTCTTGGCGCCGCCCTCAAGGTGAGCACCGGCCCGCTCATCGGTACAAAACAGGCCGGTGGATTCCACCACGTATTCGGCACCGGATTTGTCCCAGGGAATGTCGGCCGGGTCGCGATGGTTGGTGATCGCGATCTTTCTGCCATTGACCATAACGCCGGTGTCAGTGGCCTCAACCTCCTGGGAAAAGGGGCCCATCACCGAGTCATATTTGAGAAGATGGGCCAGGGTGGTGGTGTCGGTGAGGTCATTGATGGCCACCACCTCCATCTCGGCAAATTCAGGATAGAGGGCCATGGCCCGGAAGATGCTTCTGCCAATGCGTCCAAAACCGTTAATGCCAATTTTTATCGTCATATGAGCCTCCCTGAGAGAATGTTTGCTTCTGACAGAATTCTGGATTTGAAAGGGTTTTGTCAATGTGTGAGGATGATCTCGCGATCATTCTATAACAAAGCAACCAGGAAAGTAGAGTTTCTTTTTGAGACACCCTGAATAAATATTCTTTATGGCCGCTCAGGGAAGGGATGTTTGCTTTTTTGCCACAGAAAAGAGAGGGGAAAACTTTTTCAAACTGCCACAGGATCCATTGGACAAGGATAAACCGAGGGTTCCCTGGAAGGAAAAGAACTGTCTCAGCCTGTGTACGCCTTACGCCGCCAGAATTTTTTGGCGGTCGTTGATCATGGTGCGGATCAGAAAGGTGCGGCGCCGGGCCTCTTCGATGTCAGGATTCATGGCCAGGGCAGTCTCATAGGCGGCCAAGGCCTCGCTGAGCCATTGGCCGTTGAAATAACTCTTGGCGGCCATCAGAAAACCGACCTCGGGCTGGTCTGGGAAGAGTTCGGCAAAGATCTGTTCGGCTGATTCGCTCCAGAGCTCGGGGCAGATCTCCCTCTCCTCCAGGAAAAGGCGGATGAGAAGGACGTTCTGGCTCTGGCTTGGTAAAAGCATGCGGAGCAGAAAGTTGGCGCGGTTAAAGAGAAAGGTGAGATTGTCCACCTGGCGTCTGGTCTCTGTGGCGATGCCGCGCATGAAGTTTTTACGGCTGGCGCCACAGTGGAGGGAGGGGGCGGCAGGGCCGCTCTCGCCATTGTGCGGACCTTCTGGGCCGTAGAACTGGTACATGTAGATGTTTTCCTTGAGTTTCATGGACTCATGAAAAATAGAGCCGATGACCCAGTCGAGCAGATGGCCGTCTTGCTCGCTGCTTTCTTGGAAAAGGCGGTGACAGTGGTCTTTCAGTTGCCAGAGCCGGCCCTTTTGAGACTCGGTGCCCACCAGGCGGGTGAGGTCGTCGAAATTGATTTTGCCACCGCTGATATAGCCCTGGTAGAGGGTGATAAAGCTTGAGTAGGTAACAAAAAAGCCGCTATAGAGAGAGCGGATGTGGAAATTCCTTCTTTTTTCAAACCAGCTGTTGGCGGCTTCCTTTCTGTTGCTTTCTATCCTTACTCTTTGCACACCGCCTCCTGGTAGAGGTCCATATAGCGCAGCATGATTTTGTCCCAGGTGTACTTTCTGGCAATGGTCTGCACGGCCTTTTTTTGCATGGTGGCAATCTGGGCCGGTTTGCTGTTGTAGGTGGTAAGGGCTCGTTTTATGGCGGCAATCAGGGCCTTGGTCGAGTGTTCGTTGTAGGCGAAGCCCGTCTTGTTATCCACCACCTTGACCAGGCCGCCGACATGATGAACGATGGGCAGGTTGCCGAAGAGTTGGGCGATATAGTCAGTGAGCCCGCAGGGTTCATACTGGGAGGGAATGACAAAGAAATCGCCGGCCGCATAGATCTGGTGGGCCAGCTGCGGGTCATAACCCTCGAGAACACAGACTCGGCCGCTGTAAGCCTTTTCCTTGGTCAGGGATATAAGGCCTTGGGCGATGCGTTTTTCCCCGGATCCCAAAATACGGGCCTGGAAATTCTTTTCTGTCGGCAGGAGAAGGTGGAGGGCCTCGACAAATTTATCCATACCCTTCTGGCCTGAAAAGCGGCCGATAACGGTGAGCAGGGGCAGGTTTTTGCCGGGGTCCAGGCAGCCGTGCTGGCTGATGGACTTGAACTGTTTTTTTGCCAAGGCCTTTTCCAGGTGGCGGCGGCAGAGTTTTTTGCCGGCAAGGTCGCCCTTGGCCACGGAAAAGGGGGCTGCCAGGTCCAGGCTGTCGGGGTTAGTGGTGTCAAAATCGGCCGGGTTGATACCGTTAGTGATGCCTTCGATCTTAATCCCCCTGCTCATGAGAAAATGGCCGAGCCAGCCGGTAAGCTCATCCTCGTCGGTCTCCCGCAGTTCGCGGGCGTAATTTTCGCTCACCGTATTTAATATGCAATAGCGCGAGGCGGCGACAAGGGGGTCAAAATCACCATCAAGGAGATTTTTGTTCACAAAACTGCGGGCCAGGCCAGTGATCGCCTGGGCATAGGGCAGATCGCCCACCTCCTGATGATAGCCCAGGCCGGCATTGTGGATGGTGACCACAAAACCGGTGTTGCGGAAAAAATGGCGGAAACCGTCAAGCTCCCGGGCCATGGGGGGGATAAGGGCGGTATGGCCGTCATGGCAATGGATGATGTCCGGTCGCTCATGGCGGTACATGAGGTAGCACAGTGCCGCTTTCTGGAGCAGGATGTTAACGGAAAAATAGTCGTAATGGCCTTCGCCGGCCCGCTTGAATGGGTCCAGCTTTTCCTCGGCCTCGGTATAGGTGTAGACGTTCTGTTTTTCCCGGAAACGGGGGGAGTCGACAAGGTAGAGGGTGACCTCACCCTTGCCCACGGTCTGGGTTTTCTTGCCCCAGATGACCACCTCTTCCTGCCTGTCCTGGCCGGTATAATTCATGGTGACCGGCAGTGCGGCCTTGATCTTGAAGCCAAGGAGCTTGGGAGAGAGGAAACCGTAGCACGGCATGATCACCGAGACCTTGGCCACTTTGCCCAGGGCTTCGGCGAGTTGGCGGCAGACGTCTTTGACGCCGCCGGCCCCGGCCAGGCCATCATACTCACGGGAGACAAACCAGATGTTTTTTATGTTTCGCTTGGCCATTCTTTACCTGACTGAGAGGGGTATAATTTTTTTTGTTTAGTACAGAGGTTGTAGGTAGTTAAGGGATACAAAGCACATTTTTTTTGTCACGGAATTCGCGGAATTTTCCATTTTGTAGAGTGTCCAGTGGATTCCGTGGCAGGTTGTGTACAATTTCCTTTAGGAGTCCGGATTGACGTTTTTATTCCTCGGTGTCCGGGATCAGGTCGCCAGCCTGCTGGCGCATGAGGTGGTCGGCCAGGGTCAGGCAGACCATGGCCTCGCAGACCGGGATGATGCGGGGGATGGCGGAAATGTCATGGCGGCCGCCGATCTTGACCTCCACCGGCTCATTGTCAAGGTTGACGGTTTTCTGGGGCTTGCCAATGGAGGGGATCGGTTTGACCGCCACCCGGCTGACCACGGGGTCGCCGTTGGTGATACCGGCCAGGATGCCGCCGGAATTGTTGGAACTGAAACCCTCGGGAGTCAGGGCGTCGTTGTTCTCCGAGCCCTTCATCAGGCTGGCGGCAAAGCCGGAGCCTATCTCTACCCCTTTGACGGCGCCGATGGACATCAGGGCCCCGGCCAGATCGGCATCAAGCTTGTTGAAGACCGGTTCGCCCAGGCCGGCCGGACAGCCGGTGGCGGTGATCTCGACAATACCACCCAGGGTGTCGCCCTCTTTGCGGACCTCGGCGATGCGCGCCTCCATCTTTTCGGCGGCCTCACTATCGGGGCAGCAGAGACGGTTTTTGCTGATGGCCTCCTGATCAAAGTTTTCGGCCATGATGCCGCCCAGGGCCAGGGTGTAGGCCATGACCCTAATGCCTTGGAATTGCAAAAGTTTACGGGCAACAGCCCCGGCCGCCACCCGGGCCGCAGTCTCCCGGGCCGAGGCCCGACCGCCGCCACGGTGGTCGCGAATACCGTATTTGCAGAAGTAGGAAAAATCGCCATGACCGGGGCGGAAGATCTCTTTTAAATGATCGTAGGACTTGGAGTGGGCATCCTTATTATAGATGACCAGGGTCAGGGGGGTGCCGGTGGTCAATCCTTCAAAGATGCCGGAGAGAATCTCGACCTTGTCCGGCTCCTTACGGGGACTGGTGGCACCGCCTTTGCCGGGGCGGCGCCGTTCGAGGTCCTTCTGGATATCCTCCGGCGCCAAGGGGATGCCGGCCGGGCAGCCGTCGATGGTAGCGCCGATGGCGGTGCCGTGGGATTCGCCCCAGGTGGTGACTCTGAAGATCTGACCAAATGTGTTTCCTGCCATGATAATGTCCTTATATATTTTGTGATGTTATGCCCACAGAGCTGTTTGTCGTTACTGTCCCTGCTGATAGTGGCGAAGGATCTGTTCAACAATATCCTCCAGGTCGCCGGTGGCGTCAAGCTCTAGATGGCAACCAGCTGCGTAGAGAGGTGTTCTTTCCTGGAGGATGCCGGCGACTTCGGCGTAGATGTCTTGGCCGCTCAAGGAGGGCCGTTGGCTCTGGGTGGCCTCATCGCCGGCCAGGCGCTGGCAAATGGTTGTGGTGTTAGCCTTGAGCCAGACCACGAAGGTGTCTTTTTTCAGCAGGGGCCAGATGTCTTGATGCAAGATAGCCCCGCCGCCACAGGCGATGATCTGGTCGGGCTTAGTTATGAGCTCTAAGAGCATCTCTTTTTCCTGGGCCCGGAAAAAATCCCAGCCCTTGGCCTGCACCATGGCCGCAATGCTCTGGCCTGCCATTTTCTCAACGGCATGGTCAGAGTCGACAAAGGGCCGGCCCATTTTACGGGCCAGTAACTTGCCAACACAGGTTTTGCCGGTGGCCCTGTAGCCGATGAGAACGATATTTTTTTCTGTGGATTTCATCCAGGTTGAATCCCCTGTAATGGAAGTGTTTTATAAATAATAATAGGCCAAGGAGTACCTGTTGTACCATAAAAGAGGCAAGAGAAAAAATGCAGCTTCTTAAAGCGCTCTTTCCCAGGACTGCCCCATGTATGTTATAATTGGATGCCGTTGGCCGGCTGACCAGAGAATTCTTGCGAAGCTAACAAACATTAGGTAGTTTTAACTAGATGTCCTTGAAAAATTCCATCTTTTAAGGCACCTAGTTACTGCTTGCTTGGTTGAACCTTCACCTGTCGTCTTAACAAGGTCGATTGATATTATGATGCAGCCTGTTCGTACTTTTCGCCACGATTTACCCCTTCCTGAACTCCTGGAGCCCGGTGAGGTTGTTGTCCTTGTTGACGATGATCCGATGATCCGTGAGGCCCTCGGCGAGTTTCTCCGGGAGAGCGGCCTGCCCGTGGTGGAGGCGGATTCGGCGGCAAGCCTGCACCGGGCCTTGGGCGAAAATGCTGTTGGTCTTGTCCTTCTCGATATCGGCCTGCCGGACCAGGACGGCTCAGCCCTGATTCCGGAAATGGTTGCTGTCCACCCTGACCTGGCGATCATCATGCTTTCTGGGGTGGCTGATATCCATGTCGCTGTTGAATGTATTCGCAGCGGCGCCGATGATTATTTGATCAAGCCAGTCAAGTTTGACGAGATTCTCATCGTTGTCCGCCAAACCTTGGTCAAGCGCCGCCTCCTCTTTGACAATAAAAAATATCAGGAAAACCTCGAACAGGCCAACTTCCGCTTCCAGCTCCTCCATCGCCTGTCGCTGAAGATTAATTCGGTCTATCTTACCACCACCGAGCTTGATAAGGTCCTCCACGCTATTTTGGTCGGTATCACCGCCAATGAGGGGTTGCGTTTTA
>JBFFIS010000063.1:0-10019 GCA_041556375.1 Desulfurivibrionaceae bacterium
GCAGGCATTTCACCAAGGTCGATTCTCTCAATATCGAAGTTGAGCAAACCATCATAGACATAGCCGGTCTCACCCTCAGCAGAGGAAACGGTAATTTCCTGGCCGGTTTCGATAAGCTTGGAACCATTTACGGTACCGATAACACAGGGGATACCGAGTTCACGGGAGATAATAGCGGCATGACAGGTACGACCGCCACGATTGGTGACGATGGCACTGGCAATCTTCATGATCGGTTCCCAGTCAGGATCGGTCATATCGGTAACAAGCACCTCACCCTTTTTAAAGGTATGGATATCCTTGGCGTCATCAATGCAATGGGCAGTACCCTGACCAATCTTGGTGCCGACGGCCAGACCTTCGGCAATGACCGTGCCCTTCTCGTTAAGCTTATAGGTCTCCATGGTGCCCTTGGAGGCCTGGGAATGAACGGTCTCTGGACGGGCCTGGACGATAAAGAGCTTGCCGGTACCGACGTTGACACCGTCACCATCCTTGGCCCACTCGATATCCATTGCTTTATCGTAATGATCCTCGATAATACAGGCCCACTTGGCAAGTTGGAGGATTTCATCGTCACTGACCACAAAGGCATTACGTTCTTCAGGGGTGGTGTCGATATTCTTGACCGGCTCCTCCGTGGAAGGATCATTGTCGTAGATCATCTTGATCTCTTTAGAGCCGACGCGTTTAGAAACGATGGGGCGCTTACCCTCTTTCAGGGTAGGCTTGTAGACGTAATATTCATCGGGGTTTACCGCACCCTGGACGACATTCTCGCCAAGTCCCCAGGCACCGGTGATAAAAACGGCGTCCTGAAAGCCAGACTCGGTATCGATGGAAAATAAAACACCGGAGGACGAGGAGTCGGAACGAACCATCTTCTGAATGGTGATGGACAAATAGACGTCAAACTGACCAAAGCCTTGATGCTTACGGTAGGAAATCGCCCGGTTGGTAAAGAGAGAGGCGAAACATTTACGGCAATTCTCGATAATATTCTCATAACCGTGGATGTTGAGATAGGTCTCCTGCTGGCCGGCAAAAGAGGCATCGGGGAGATCCTCGGCTGTGGCAGAGGAACGAACAGCAACATCAACATTCTCGCCATACTCGGCTTCCATCTTCTGGTAGGCCTCAATAATGGCGTCACGGAGATCATCAGGAAATTTGGCATGACGGATGATATTACGACATTTCTCGCCGCGCTCGGCAAGATTGTGCATATCTTCGGTGTCAAGGTCAGAAAGTACCTGCTTGATCTCATCTTCAATGCCGGCATGCTTCAGAAGATAACGATAGGCATAGGCTGTAATAGCAAAGCCGTGGGGAACAGCGACACCTTTTTCAGTAAGATGTTGGTACATCTCACCTAAAGAGGCGTTTTTTCCACCAACAAGGGGGACATCTTCTATGCCAATGTCATCAAACCAAAGGATGAAGGCCTCGTCATGTTTATCTGCCATTTCGTCTACTCCTGAAAAAGTTGAATTTATACAAAAGAGATATTTTTATTAAGACAATAACTATGAAGCAAAAATTATAGCTGGATGAAAGAAGGATGTAAAGCAGTGTTGCCAGCATCTAGTTCGATGTTGGCAAAGAGCTCTATATCTTAGGTCAAAGATTACATTTCATATAGCTAATCTCGCCCTCCTGGTCAACCCTAAACCGTGCGGAACTATTGAGATTTTCCCTTCCAGACCCATGTATTCCCACATGTAAATTCCATCTGCTTTTTTTTACTTTATTATCAGGAAGTTATAAAATAGCTCTTATTTTCCCCAGACGGTACAACAATAGCACAACCTTAATATATTTAGGTGGTTATACATAGATGCCTTCGTCCCTTATAAGCTCAAATCAAGCTTACAGGTTTTACAATGGATTAAAGACAGACAACAAACCGAAAGAAAACGACAGGCTCCGCATAAATACCCATAATTCGTCCTGGCAACAAATAAGGCTTGATTACAGAAAATTTTGGCGGCAAAATCGTAAGAACTTCTTTTATATTTTATACTTCAAGGGATATGACGATGACACAAGAACATCTGGAACAACTTCTGGACGACTTAAACCGGGGCACCCATGCTGATCATAATTATTTTCATGTCATCAACACATTGGTGACTGAACGCAATAAAAATGACAAAAATTCAGACGACCATCTTTTCTGGCAGAAAAAAATAGATCACGTTTATCAGATGGTCGAAGATGAAATAAAATCAAACACCAATCCTCCCATTACGGCGGTAAAATTCGGTACCTCCGGTTGGCGCGGCATCATCGGCAAGGATATCAATCTCTACACTGTCAAACTGGTAACACGGGCCATTGCCCAGATGTACCTCGACCTTGACCACAACACAGCCCTTGCTGGTGATTTAGGCATTACCACTCTTGGTGAGGCGCGCAGCCGTGGTGCCGTTCTTGGTTTTGACAACCGTTATGGCGGCCCACTCTTTGCCCAGGTTGCCTGTGATGTTCTGACCTCCCTGGGTTTCACCGTCCATTTTGCCGGTGAATCAACCACTGGTGCCCTTTCAGCCGCAGTCCTTGAACTAGGAGCCGCCTTTTCTATTAACCTGACCCCCAGTCATAATCCCCTGGAGTACGCCGGTTTTAAATTCAACGCCGCTGACGGCGGCCCGGCGTCTCCCATCCTCACCAGTCGCATCACCGAACTAACCCAGACCTTTATTGACCGCCAGGCCCAGTTTGAGCCATCTCCTGACCCTAACTTGGTAAAAGCTTGTGATTCCTTGGGATTATGGTTGTCTCTCTTTAGAAAAAATAGCGGACGGCACGGCCTGGATTTCGATGAGATTATGCAGGGTATAGCTGAGAACCAGGAAATCGTCCTTGCCGTTGATTGTGTGCATGGAGCCACCCGAATGCACATTGACCGCCTCATCTCTCAGCTGCCACCTGATAGATTTATAAAAATTCGCACCTCTCCGGACCCCACCTTTGGCGGGGTCGCCCCTGAACCATCGACGGCCAATATGGTGCTGGTAAATGATGCCTTAAACAGCAGAAGTGAGCCCTTAAAAATAGGAGTTATCATGGATCCCGATGGCGATCGAATCCGCTTTACCGATGGCACAACGGAAATAAACATGAATATTTTCGGGGCAATGGCTTATCATTTTCTTCATGAAGTAAAGGCCAAGAAGGGCATGGTGGCAAAGACGGTTGCCACCAGCAACATGGCCAATGCCCTGGCTGCAGCTTTTGACGAAGAGACCTTTGAGCCCAGGGTGGGCTTCAAAGAGTTTAAGCCGGTCATCGACCGGGCCCTTGTCTGTTTTGAAGAGTCCGACGGCATTACCGTTATCGGTCATACCCCGGAAAAAGATGCTTACGTGGGCCTTGTCCTGGCCCTGGACATGGTCCTGACCCACAAGCAGAATCTCGGCGACTACTACCGGGAAATAGCCGCCGAATATGGCTCCTTTTTCCCGGCCAAAGACGGTGTTGTTGTTAGCAAGCAGGGGGCTGATCTCCAGAGGACTCTCGATCAGTTGAAAAAATACAAAAAGGACAGTGCCATCCAGATTGGCAGCGAAAAGAAGACGATAATCGATGTCATCGATATTGATGGTCTTAAGCTCATCTTTGACGATAAGAGCTGGCTGCTCATCAGACCTTCAGGTACCGAACCGAAGGTTCGTTTTTACGTCGAATCCAGGAGCGAACACGGTAAAAACGACCTCTTTGAGACCGCTAAGGCTATGCTTTCAGAAATAGGCCTTCTTTAAGAAAGCACAACCAGGCCTTATGGTCGAGCTTCAGTCCTTATACTCAGGGTTCAAACGGGCCAGACTCGCTTCCATACGCTCAATCAAGGTGTCAAGTTCAGGTTTGGTCACCTGATCATCCGCTCCCACGGAGATACCTTTCTTGCGCAGGGCGTCATTGATCATCGAAGAAAAGAGAATAACCGGAATCTTGCTGTAGGCAGGATTTTTCTTGATTTGCATACAGAAATGGTGGCCATCCATGCGGGGCATCTCAATATCGGAGATGATGGCCAGCACTTTGTTATCCAGCTCACCGGCTTCACGAAGGGCTTCAAGGTATTCCCAGGCATATTGACCATCAGCATGGGCCGTGACGTGGAATCCCGCTTTTTTCAACGTATTGGAAACCTGCATTAAAATAACGCGCGAATCGTCGACAATAACCACTTCCTTAGAATATTTCTTTTCGATCGCCGCACTTTCTTCTTCACCCAGGTCGGTATGGATGACCATGGATGGATCGATTTCGGCAATAATCTTTTCAAAATCAATCATTTGAATAGTTTGATTGTCAAGCAGGCTGATACCGGTAATGGAGGCGTTATCGGCAATAATGTCTGGCGGCGGATTGATCTGGTTCCAGGAAATACGGTGGACCTTGTCAACGCCATGGGAGATAAAGCCAAAGGGCTTACCGTTGAGTTCAGCGACGATAACGACGCTTTTTTTGTCGAACTCGGGGCTATGCTCGACGGTATAGCCGAAGTATTCACTTATATCGACCAAGGGAATGGTGGCGTTGCGCAACAGGAAAACCCCTTTCACACAGTCGGGGCTATTGATGACCTCGGTAATCTCCTCTGGCAAGGCCACCAGCTCACGGACCTTGGCGGCATTAATCCCAAAGGCATTCTTGGTGAGCTTGCCGGTATTTGCATCGATGAATTCAAGGTAAAAGGTGATCACCTCAAGCTCGTTAGTACCCACCTCTAGCAGAATTTTGGATTGGGTCGAGCCGTTTTGCATACTCATATAGGTAACTCCCTGAAATGTCTCTTGGGTAAGTACTGACAACACCAATGTTAACAGCACATTAATTTCATCACAAAAGACAGGTAAAAATCAATGCAGAAATGTTTGAATATAAAGAAAAGTAGGTCTGGATACTTTGCTATGAAGATGTAAAGAGAGATAGCCAGGTGGCCACAAAAAGGGTGACACTGATAATACCGTTCATGGTGAAAAAACTCATGCTTATATTGGAAAGATCCCGAGGATTAACGATGAGGTGTTGATAAAAGAGAGCCAGACCAGTGATAGCGACGCCGAGGAAATAGTAGATATTGAGCTGGCAGTAGATCCCGGTATAGGTAAAGAGGATAAAGGCCAAGGCGTGGAAGAAAACGGCGAGCTTAAAGGCCCCTTCCCTACCGAAACGGGCAGGCATGGAGTGCAGCCCCCGGGACTTATCAAAATCGGCATCAAGACAGGCGTATACCGCATCAAATCCTGCCACCCAGAAAAGTACCGCCGCCGACAGCATCCAGGGAAAACCGGTAAAAGAACCCTGCACCGCCACAAAACCACCCAGGGGAGAAAAGGCCAAGGCCACACCAAGAACCACATGGCAAAACCAGGTGAAACGTTTGGTGTAGGAATAAAAAAGGGTAAGGCTTAGGGCCAAGGGCGAAAGCTTCAGGGTCAGAGAATTGAGCTGGACACAGGCCAAGAAAAAAACAAGGGCGGCAATGATCACCATGGCCCAGGCCTCGATCATCTTAACCTCTCCGGCAGGAATGGCCCGGTCGGCTGTTCGCGGATTCTCCCTATCAAAACGGGCATCAATAATCCTATTAAAACCCATGGCACTCGTTCTGGCGCCGGCCATGGCCAGGACAATCCACACAAAGACCATGCCATCAGGCACACCGCCCTGGGCCAGCCAAGCGCCCATGAAGGCAAAAGGCAGGGCAAACACCGTATGTTTGAACTTGATCATTTCAAGGAGAGCGGAGATTTTTTTTAGCATTTTCGGTCAACACCTTAAGATATTCAGCAAGAAGGAGAGAGGCAGGACTACAGATATCCTTCTGAAGCATGTTATTGAGGATTTTTTTACTAGCCCTGCCAACGGGGATAGTCAACTTCAAGACCAAGCGTCTCGGCAACACGGCAGGCATAGTTGCGGGCCATTTCGGTGATGGACTGGGGGTTCTGGTACATCGAAGGCATGGCCGGACAGATAATAGCACCGGCATCATGGACAGCGAGCATATTCTGCAGATGAGTTCGGTTAAAGGGGGTTTCGCGGACAGATAAAACCACCTTACGCCGTTCCTTGAGCATAACGTCAGCGGCACGATGGATAAGATTTGTCGACAGGCCACCGGCAATAGCAGCCAAGGTTCCCATGGTACAAGGGACGACGGCCATGGCCTGAAAACGTGCGGAACCGGAGGCCATGGGGGCGGTAAATTGTTTGATACCCCACCAGGTAACCTCAGGAAAATCATCGCGCTTCATCCCAAGCTCAAGATGAAGCACCTGCTCCCCTGCTTCGGAAATAATGCCATGGACCTCAACATCGGCTGTTGCCAAAATGGCAAAGAGTTCTCTGGCATATATCATGCCGGAAGCACCGGTTATAGCGACAACGATCTTATCGTTCATGAATGATCCTTACTCACAAATTTTCAGGGGCAAGGCGCTTGCTGCAACCTCACCTCTTTTGACCAATAACTCAAAAAATCTTTCCAGGGCCTCGACCTTCTGCGGCCCTAGATCATACTCCACACCTTGCAAATAGTCGTGGCAGGCTTTTACTTCCATAGGGATACGTGGCGCTACCAGTTCACAGATCTGCATCAGGTTACTTTTACCCTCCATAATGCAGCGCTGGAGTTCATGATGAATTTCGACAACGGTGACAGGATCACGTCGGCAAAACTCTTCTCGTACGGCCCAAACGGCAAAGACAAAGGGTAAACCGGTATGCTCCTGCCACATCTCACTGAGATCCATCTGCACAGCATAATTCGCCTGCTGGCGAAGACGGAGGGCATCGTCACCGATGGCAAGGACCGCTGAAAAATCATCCCTTATTTCTGCCAAGTTAATAGCACCCTGTTCATAGAGGGGCTGGACTCCATAAAAATCCTCGAGGATAATTTTCACCAGGGCCACGGAGGTCTGGGACTGGGCTGAGAGGAGGACCTTCTTGCCATCGAGCCTGTCAACATCTTCCCGACTAAAAAGAAAAACCGAGCCCACCGGACCGGTGGCCGAAATCGACAGCCCGCCAAGAATCTTATAGAGCTCGGGGTGGGCCCCGTACTCATGGGAAGAGATAAATCCCAGGTCAAGATCCCCCCGGAAAAGCATGTCATTAAGCACGGTGGGCGGAGCTTCCGTAACCTGCCACTCCGGACGCTCGACACTACGCCGCCACACCTCATAGAACGGCGCCGTATTAATGAAGTTTACCATGCCTATTCGGGCACTGATGTTGTTATTTTCTTCACTCATTACCGATGTCCCAAAACATCTTACAGCCAGATAATATCTTTGGTCCCGGAATCACAGGCCAAAAACTCAACAGGATGTTGGCCCTTATAACGGACGCCAAGGAAAGTGCTTAAACTGCCGCCCTCTAACCGCCCTTGGCGCTGCTCACCAATGGCCTCGGCGCCATGAAGGGTTGCCATGGCAAGAATGGTCGCCGGCTCGAGTTCGGGGTGGTCCTCAGCGATCAAGGCCATCTCCCGCCACATGGAAAGCTGGGGATTACTGGCCAGGCTATCGGTCCCAAGACAGGGCCTGATGCCGGCGGCGAGCATCTTCCCGGGCTGGGCCTGGCCAACGCCGAGAAAGCGGTTGGAACCGGGGCAGAGGCAGACCTTGGTCTTTTTTGAGGCCAGCAGCTCAACCTCCTCGTCATCAAGATGAACAGCGTGGACACAGAGGGTTCTGTCATCAAGCAGGCCGAGCATGTCCAGATAGCTCACAGCCCCTGTGCCGGGAGCGGTAAAGGTGCCATCCCAGACACCACGTTGCTCTAAAAAGCTGCGGAAACGTCCCTGGCCGCTGTGGAGGAAGTCAATTTCATCGAGGGACTCGGCAACGTGGATAGGAAAGAGTTGTCCTGTCCTCCTGGCCCTTTCTTTGACGGCCTGTAGCAAGGTGCTGCTTGTCGAATAGGGGGCATGACAGGTAAATTGATGATCGGCACCATGCTCAGCCAAGGTTTGCAGCGCAAAGGCGCTGCCCTGCTCCGACAGGCCGAGCAGCTCGCTGAAGTAGTGAACCTCGACGCCGTCACAGTCATCGACCACGGGGTTGAGGCTATTGCCGATATCAACTAGCCCGCCTACGCCGTCAGCATACTGGGCCGCCAAGGTAGCCTTACAGATATCGGCATCAACAGCATTGACTTCTTTACTGGCCCGCAAATCGAGAAGCCTGGTAATCCAGGCCGGCATATTAGCGGGTTCAACCGGCTGCATACCCAGTTCAGCAAAGGCTGAAAGCTCAAGGTGACAGTGTGCATTAATGAGCCCGGGCAGCAAAATACGCTCCTCATGGTCGACAAACCTGTCGTGGGCCTCATGCTGTAAAGCAGCGTAAGGGCCAACCGCCAAAATCTGCTGGTCATCAACGATAAGCGCACCATCGGCAAGAGCAGGTGTGGATATGGGCAGCACCCAAGGGGCCCGATGCAGGGTAATCATGGTCAGACCGGCGTATAATCCATTTTGCGCTGCACAGGGGTCATACCCGCAGCTGTTACCAGCTTGCGGATCTCCTCCTCGGAAAGGCGGAAACTGACACCGGCGGCGGCCACGACATTCTCCTCGATCATGGTGGAACCAAAATCATTGGCCCCGAAGAACAGAGAAACCTGGGCAATCTTCGGTCCCTGGGTGACCCACGATGCCTGAATATTGTCAAAATTGTCCAGGAAGATACGGGACAGGGCCAGCATCTTCAGGTACTCATGGCCGGTGGTCTTAGGCATGGAGTCGAAGACCGTATTGTCGGGTTGAAAGGGCCAGGGTATAAAGGCGGTAAAACCGTGGGTCCGATCCTGGAGGTCCCTGAGGCGCTGGAGATGCTCCAGACGTTCTTCCAAGGTCTCGACATGGCCGAACATCATGGTGGCCGTGGTCCGCATTCCCTGCCTGTGGGCCTCCTCCATGACGGCAATCCACTCGTCAGCCGTACATTTCCGGGGGGCGGTATCCTGACGGACCCGATCATTTAAGATCTCAGCGCCACCGCCGGGGATGGAATCAAGACCGGCGCGCTGCAGGCGAATGAGCACCTCGGGCATGGATTTGCCGGAAATCTGGGCAAAATGCATGACTTCCGGCGGCGAGAAGCCATGGATATGGACGCCATAGCCCTTCATGAAACGCAGCATGTCTTCATAGAAGTCGAGGGAGAGATCAGGATGAAGGCCGCCCTGGAGCAGGATCTGGTTGCCACCCAGGCGCTGGGTCTCCTCAATCTTTTTGCCGAGTTCCTCAAAGGACAGCACTGAGCCCTCCTTGTCCTCCGGGGCCTTGAAAAAGGCGCAAAACTTACAGGCCGAGATACAGATATCGGTATAGTTTATGTTGCGATCAATGACATAGGTGACGACAGGCTCCGGATGCTTACGCTTACGAATGTCATCAGCAAGCATACCGAGCACATAGAGATCACCGTCGCGGAAGAGCTTGGCCCCTTCCTCAGCAGTAATTCGTTCACCGTCTACTATTTTTGCTATGAGTTTTTGCATGTCTTTTAATACTCTCAAATTATCCACTCACCCTGCCCCTCTCCTTCGGGAGAGGGAAATGCGTCACCGCACAACAGCATAGGCGTGGAGAAAAATCATGTATTCATATTTCTCAAATTATGAATTCTGAATTCTGCCCTTAATATTCTGCAATGACATCGTAAAGGGTGCCACGCTGGATGGGCGTCCGGCCGGCCTCCTTAATGATGCGGACAAGCTCGGGGATGGCCATGGCCTGCTCGGTATCCGCCCCGGCCATATGGGTGATAATCTCCTCCTTGACCGTGCCGTCGACATCATCGGCACCAAAAGACAGAGCCACCTGGGCCATTTTCGGGCCGATCATCACCCAATAGGCTTTGATATGGGGGAAATTATCAAGAAAGATCCTTGAAACAGCAATATTCTTCAGATCATCAATGCCTGAAGTCCTAGACAGATCGTCCATTTCGGTGTTCTTAGGATGAAAGGCCAGGGGAATAAAGGCCAGGAAA
>JBFFIS010000064.1:0-9902 GCA_041556375.1 Desulfurivibrionaceae bacterium
AGATAGCCAAGCAGGCCAGTGGCTCTGTCGTGGTAACCTATGGCGACACCGTTGTTCTCGTAACAGTGGTTGGCGCTAAAGAGCCCAAGCCTAATGCTGATTTCCTCCCCCTTACCGTTGAGTATCAGGAACGCTTTTACGCAGTGGGCAAAATCCCCGGCAGCTTTTTTCGCCGCGAGATTGGCCGTCCCACTGAGAAAGAGACCCTGACCTGCCGCCTGATCGATCGCCCCATGCGTCCGCTCTTTGCCGATGGCTATTCCTGTGAAACCCAGGTCATCGCCACCGTGCTTTCGGCTGATAAGGAAAACGATTCCGACATGCTGGCCCTGGTTGGCGCCTCCACAGCCCTGTCTATTTCCCACATCCCTTTCAACGGTCCTGTTGCCGGAGTACGGGTGGGTATGATCGACGGAGCTTATGTCATTAATCCCACCACCACCCAACAGCTCGAATCCAGCCTTGATCTTATCGTTGCCGGTACCAAGAACGCTGTGGTTATGGTTGAGGGTGGCGCTGAAATGCTCAGCGAGGATGTTGTCCTCGAGGGTATCTATGCCGGCCATGAGGCCCTCAAGGCCATTATTGCCGTCCAGGAAGAGATGCAGGCTGAGGTCGGTGTTGCCAAGATGGTGGTTGCTCCCCCTGAGGTCGATGCCGATCTGCAGAAGCAGGTAGCCGATATCGCTGCCGGCCCCATGGAGAAGGTGATCACCACCGCCGACAAGATGGAGCGCTACGCCGCCTTTGATGCCCTGAAGGCTGAGGTTGTTGCCAAGTTTGAAGAAGATCCTGACTTTGATCGCCAAGGCGAGGTCAAGGGCCTGTTAAAAGATCTGCAGAAAAGCATGATGCGGTCCCGTATCGTCGAGAAGGGTGAGCGCATCGGCGGTCGTAAGTTTGACGAGGTTCGCGATATTGCCACCGAGGTCGGCTTGCTGCCCCGGGTTCATGGTTCTTCCCTCTTTACCCGTGGCGAGACCCAGGCCATTGTAACCACCACCCTTGGTTCCGGCGCTGATGAACAGCGGGTTGAGACCCTGGAAGGCATGGATTTCCGCAAATTCATGCTCCACTATAATTTCCCGCCTTTCTGTGTAGGCGAGGCCCGTTTCATGCGTGGCCCCAGCCGTCGTGACATCGGTCATGGCGCCCTGGCCAGCCGTGGTCTGGAAAAGGTCCTGCCCTCTGAGGAAGATTTCCCCTATACCATCCGTATCGTTTCCGACATCATGGAGTCCAATGGTTCCTCTTCCATGGCCTCGGTATGCGGTGGCTCCCTGTCTCTGATGGATGCCGGTGTGCCTATTAAGGCGCCTGTCTCCGGTGTGGCCATGGGTCTGATTAAAGATGGCGATAAGGTGGTTGTCCTTACCGATATTCTTGGTGATGAGGATCACTTGGGTGACATGGATTTCAAGGTTACCGGTACTGCCGAGGGTATCACTGCCCTGCAGATGGATATCAAGATCGAGGGTGTGACCCGGGAAATCATGACCACTGCCCTGGCCCAGGCCAAAGACGGTCGTCTCCATATCCTCGGTGAGATGGCCAAGTCCATGGATGCCCCCCGTCCTGAAATGCCGGCCCATGCACCAAAGATCATTACCATGCAGATTAACCCTGATAAGATCCGTGATCTTATCGGCCCCGGCGGCAAGGTTATCCGCGGTATCTCTGCCGAGCTTGATGTCAAGATCGATGTTGTTGATTCCGGCGAGGTCAAGATTTTCGCCGCTGACGGCGAGCTGGCCCAGAAGGCCATGGACAAGGTCAATGAGGTTACCGCCGAGGCCGAGATCGGTAAGGTCTATAATGGTGTCGTTAAAACCATCGTTGACTTTGGCGCCTTTGTCGAGATTCTTCCCGGTACCGACGGTCTTGTTCACATCTCCGAGCTTGAGAACAAGCGCGTTGAAAAGGTCACCGACGTCCTCAATGAAGGTGACGAGGTCAAGGTCAAGGTTCTTGCTGTTGATCAGCGTGGCAAGATTCGCCTGAGCCGTAAGGCCTGTCTCGAAGACTAAGCATCTGTAAAGCTTTGGTTTACAAAGGGTAGGGGACCTGTGTTCCCTGCCCTTTTTTTATGCTTGCGATCGTCGATATATCTCCTTAGCGTAAAGATTATGATTACAAGAACAGCACGGCTGAATAAGGTTTGACTATGTACAATAAAAGCGTTTTTGCCAACGGCGTCAGAGTGGTTACTGAAAAGATTCCCAGTGCCCGTACCGTTTCCCTGGGGATCTGGGTGGATGTCGGTAGCCGTGACGAGGTGCCGGCTACAAGTGGTATTTCTCATTTTGTCGAGCACATGTTCTTCAAGGGTACCACCAAGCGCTCGGCCCATCAGATAGCCAAGGTCTTAGATAGCTTTGGCGGCATGGCCAACGCCTTTACCTCCAAGGATACCACCTGCCTTTACTCCACGGTTCTGGACAGCAAATTGCCTGACCTGGTCGAGCTCTTTGCCGATATGTTTCACCATTCCCAGTTTGCCGATGACGAGATTGATCGCGAGCGCCAGGTAATCCTCCAAGAGATTTCCATGGTGGAGGATATGCCTGAAGACCAGATCCATGAGATTTTCGAGGCGTCTTTTTGGGGTGATCATTCCCTGGCCCGCCCGGTATTAGGTGATCCCAAGGTGGTAAGCGAGATGAGCGGCGCTCAGCTTCGCAGCTACATTGAAGATCATTATGCCCCAACCAAGGTGGTAATCAGTTGTGCCGGCAAGGTTGATCATGATGAGATCTGTCAGCTCTTAGAGCCCTATTGGGGAGGTTTTTCCTGGGGTTCAGTCAGCCATGACAGGGTGGCGCCTGCCCCCCAGCGTGACCTCGGCAAAAAGGTGGTCAGCAAAGACCTGGAACAGGTACAGCTCGTCATGGGGGCCAAGGGCCTTGAGATCACCTCCGAGGATAGATTTGCCCTGGTCTTGTTAAATACCATCCTCGGCGGCAATATGAGTTCCCGTCTTTTCCAGGAGGTTCGCGAGAAGAGGGGGCTTGCCTATTCCATTTCATCCTTTATTGAGTCCTATATAGATTGCGGCTACTTTGGCATATCCTGCGGCGTTTCCCCGGCCACGATTAATGAAACCCAGGCCATCATTGCCGAACAATTAGCCATCATCGGCACCGAGGCCAACGTGTCGGCGGCAGAGATGGGCCATGCCTTGGATTATACCCGGGGCAGTCTCTATCTCGCTGCCGAGAATCTTGAGTCGCGGATGACCAGAAATGCCCGCAACGAGCTCTATTTTGGTCGCCACATCCCCGTAAGCGAGGTGGTCAGCCGTTTTGAGCAGGTGACATCTGCGGAAATAGCTGCTCTGGCAGCTAACATTTTCAGCGAGCCCCTGTGCGCCGTGGCCATGGGGCCTGTGGCTGCAAACGAGGTCAACTGGGTCTCGTAGCGGGTTCATTGCCGAAAATGTATGCCCTGCTTGTGTGCTCTTGGTGTTTTGGGGCAGGAGCCAGCAGAATGGTTTGGATTTTGTGAACAGCATAAAAAAAGGCCGGGACTCATTGTCTCGGCCTTTTTTTATGGAAGGATGAAGTCGTTTAGGCCTTGACGCCAGACTCCTTGGCAGCCTTGTCGATATACTTGAAGAACACCGGAAAGGCGACAAAGAAGGCTCCGGCCATCAGGTACTCAACGCCTTTGATGTGGGTGTAGAAGTCAACCAAGGTCTCGTACTCACCTAAGTTGCCAGTGGCGACCAGGAACTGACGAAGCATCTCGCCAACCTGAAAATTTACCGAGGCCAAACCGGTGATAAAGGCCATCATCGCCCAGATACCAAAGGCGCCTGCCAACCCTGCCATGATTCCAAAAAATGCGCCCATCCCTTTGTTTTCGTTGATGTCAGCCATTGTCGTACTCCTTTCGTAGGTATGTTGTTCCGCTTCTGTGTTGATTGTTATTGCTGTCTACATGCCGGTAACCGCGGTCATAAAACCTTTGATGGCAGTGCCGATGCCCTGAGTGCCCAGGGCACCAAGGAAACATGCCAGGCTCCAGGCTCCAACGAGGCCGGCAAAGCTGATAACCATGCCCATGCCTATCTTGCTGGTCTGATTGAGGTCAGCATGGGTGTCATGCCTTAGTTCTGTCGGCTGGATGATTTTGGCTGTCTCTTTCATGACCATTCTCCTCTTTTTTTTTGCCTCTGTTGTCATTGCTGTTGCTTGTCTTCAAAGAGCATGTGCCGTGCCACAAAGAATATTGTTTGGGCTGTTTTTTTATAAAACAACGTTATTTCAGAATGATAATTTGTTTGCGCAACACAAGTGTCTTGGTGCTTGCCGCTGACTTTCTTTGAGGGATGCCACGCAATATGTGGTATTGGCGGTGCGACAAAGGTGTGGTTGCCACACCTCTTGCCACAGTTGTGGCTTTGGTTCTGAAACGGCTGGCAGGGTAGGAGGGACAGAAAACTTCGGTAGTAACTTGTTGCCCTGAACAGGACATCTGGTAAGAGTAGGTCAGATAAACGGCATGGATGATGCGCTTTTCAAAAGAAAGAACAGGAGTGGTCAATGGATTCGATAAAGGTGAAAATAAAATGGCTCAAGAGTGACAACACAGAAGGCTTGGCCTTACCGGCCTATCATTCTGATCTGGCCGCCGGCATGGATATCCAAGCAGCAGTGTCGCAGGCCTTAAGGCTGGAGCCGGGCACCATTGCTATGTTGCCCACCAACCTGGCAATGGCCATTGCCCCTGGTTATGAGATCCAGGTCCGGCCGCGCAGCGGCCTGGCGATCAAACACGGTGTCACGGTGGTCAACAGCCCGGGCACCATTGATGCCGACTACCGAGGCGAAATAAAGGTGGGTCTCATCAACCTCGGCAGCAAGGCCTATACCATTGAGAGAGGCGACCGCATTGCGCAACTGGTGTTGGCCCCGGTATGCCAGGCCTCCTTGGAACTTGTCGAGGAATTGGTCGACACAGACCGCGGCAGCGGCGGCTTTGGCCATACCGGTCTTTGATCTCCTAAGCTTTGCCAGCCCAGGAACGTTTAATCCTACTCAAGGGGCTTTTTTCCTGGGTTTCTTGTGGTTCAATGGATTCTCCCCCTCGGTCAAAGTGCTCGTTGCCAAAGGCGGGAATCGTTGTCAGCATAACGGCCAATACGCTCAGGTAGGTCAACTTTAGAGGTCTCATTTTTTTCTCCTTGTGGGTGGTTTTAATCTATGCTTTTATTCCTACCAACGCACCAGGCGACAATTGGTTGACAATTTTTTTTGTTTTTTTAAGCGGGTTATCAAGGCGATCTATTAATGAAATTTTGTGTGTTGGGCAGCGGCAGTAAGGGCAATGCCACCTATGTCGAGGCAGATGGCCGGGCCCTTCTTATTGATGCCGGCTTCTCCGGCAAGGAAATATGTCGCCGTCTTGAAGATGCCGGTGGTTCCATGGCCCGGGTGGAAGGGGTGTTGCTTACCCATGAGCATCATGATCATATTCAGGGGGCCGGGGTGCTGGCCCGCAAATATAACACGGCCCTTCTGGCCAACGAGGCCACCTTCGAGGCTGCCCGCAAGCGCCTGGGCAAAATTACCTCCTTCCGGCCCTTTGAAACAGGGGAGAAATTCTCCTTTGCCGGGTTTTCCATTCACCCCTTTGCCATAGCCCACGATACCGCCGACCCGGTGGGTTTTGTCGTAGAGCATGGCGGCGTCGCCCTTGGTTTCTGCACGGATACCGGCAAGGTAAGCCGTCTCCTGCAGCAGCGCCTGGCTGCCTGTCACGGCCTCGTTCTCGAGTGTAACCATGATCCGCAGATGCTGGCCGAGGGTCCCTATCCCTTACATCTTCAGCAGCGTGTGAAGTCGAGTCATGGCCATCTGGCTAACCACGATGCAGCCCATTTTCTCGGCGATCTTCTCCATGACAAGTTGCAGCATGTGGTACTCGCCCATCTCAGTGAGACCAATAATCTGCCGGAGCTGGCCTTTGAGGCGGTGACCGGTTACCTGGCCACGGTTAAAAATGGCTTCCCCCTGCCGGAGGTCTCTCTGTCCTGGCAAGAGAGGCCGGGGGTGATGGTGCAGCTGTGGCCATAGTAGATTTTCCTGAAGCGCCTTCCTATCCCTGGCTGCTGGGCACCACCTCCTTTGTGCTGCCTGCCGGCCTTGAGGACAATGTCCGAGCCCTTGCCGGTCACGTCGATGCCGTTCAGCTTCTTTTTTTTGAGTCCCAGGCCAATAGCCGATTAGATCACCACCTTGATGTCGGACTCCTTGGCTGCCTGGCCGCCGACCACGACCTGGCCTATACCGTTCATCTGCCCCTGGATATCCAGCTTGGTAGCAAGGATGAAAACATGCGCCAGCAGGGCCTTGATGAGATATGCCGGCTGCTGGATGAGCTTGGTCCCCTTAGTCCCCTGGCCTTTGATCTCCATCTTCATCTGGAAAAGGATATCGACCTGAGGGCCTGGCAGGACAATGTCAGCGACTCCCTTGCAAGGCTAACGGCCCGCTGCGGTGGCTTGCAGGCCAAGATCGGTATTGAAAATATCGGTTACGATTTTGCCCTGGCGGCAGATGTTGTCGATGCTGCCGGTTTTGGTATTTGTGTCGATTTTGGCCATCGTCTCCGTTATAATCATCACACTGATTTTTGGGCCCGGAGCAATTGGCGCCACATCCATCTTCATGGCGCCTCGGCGGGCAAAGACCATCATCCTTTTCAACCGACAGATGCCGATTTCTTACAGGCCTTCGGTCAGAAACTTGTCGACAGGGAGTATGACGGTGTCATTACCCTGGAGCTCTATGAGCTGACACAGGTCCGTGATTCCCTGGCAGTGCTTCATGAGGCCTGGCAGCCATTTCAACTGGGAGAATAGCTATGAAAAGATTTTTTGTTTTCTTTGTGTTGCTGTTGTTTGTTGCGCCGGTACAGGCGAAAAATAACAAGTCGAAGGGCCGGGACTATCCGGCGCCCATTGAGCGTGACAGTGTCAAGAAGCCCCTGGGCTTTTTACCACCGCCGCCGCCCTTGCCCGGGATGTCGAGGGAGCGCCAGCAGGACGTTATTGAGCGCTATTACCGCAGTAGCGAGCGCCAGCATCATTATGACGATGATGATCATGGCAAATACAAGAAGTCCAAGAAGAAAAAACAGCTGCCTCCCGGCTTAAGGAAAAAGGCGGCCCGCGGTAAGGGCCTGCCGCCGGGCTGGCAGAAAAAGATAGCCCGCGGTGAGGTGTTGGATCGTGACCTGCGCAGTCATTGCCAGGAGTTGCCCCGGGAGCTGCGCCGTGAATTACCACCACCCCCCAGGGGCACCAAGTTTTTACAGCTCGAAGATAAGATTATTCGGGTGGTGGAATCCACCTTTGAAATCGTTGATGTGTTCACCTTTGGCAGATAGAAGAGAATGTCTATGTCCTATAGTCGAGAAGATTTGACAGAACTGCTGGCCGCCATCGCCCCGGTCGACCAGGAAATTATGGCCCAGGCCCAGGGGCGCCTGGACAACCTGACCAAACCCCTGGGTGCCCTGGGTATGTTGGAGGAGATGGCCAAAAGGATGTGCGGTATCCAGGCCACCCTGACGCCGTCGGTGGCCCGGAAGACCATTCTCACCTTTGCCGGCGATCATGGCGTAGTGGCGGAGGGGGTCAGTGCTGTGCCGGCTGAGGTCACCCCGCAGATGGTGGCAAATTTTCTGGCTGGGGGCGCCGGGGTTAATGTTTTGGCCAGGCATGTTGGCGCCGAGGTCCGGGTTATTGATGTCGGTGTGGCCGTGCCGGTGGCGGGTGAGGGCCTTATTGCCGCCAAGGTCAAGGCCGGCACCGCTAATATCCGTAAGGGGCCGGCCATGAGCGAAGATGAGGCCTTGGCTGCTCTGGCCGTCGGCGTACAGGTGGCTGCCAAGGCCATCAGCGACGGGGCGGAGATCCTTGGTACCGGCGAGATGGGCATTGGCAACACCACGCCTTCGGCCGCCCTCTTTGCCTCCTTTCTGGGGCTGCCGGCCGCTGACATCACCGGCCGTGGTACCGGCATCTCCGATGAGGCCCTGGACCATAAAATTCAGGTGGTTGAAGATGCCCTGGTGGTCAATTCAGAACTCTGCCTTGACCCCCTGAGCACCCTGGCGGCCCTCGGTGGCCTAGAGATAGCTGCCCTCTGCGGTATGATCCTCGAGGCCGCCCGTCAACGGGTAGCGGTGGTGGTTGATGGCTTTATCTCCAGTGCTGCGGCCTTGACCGCTATGGAGATGAATCCCGGTGTTCTTGACTACTGTTTCTTTAGTCATATGTCGGCGGAACAGGGCCATCGTCTCTTTTTTGACAAGACCGGCCTGAGTCCCATTCTTCATCTCGGCCTCCGCCTGGGTGAGGGCACCGGCGCTGCCTTGGCCATGAATCTTGTCGATGCCGGGGTGAAGATCCTTACCCAGATGGCCACCTTTGGCGAGGCCGGCGTCAGTCCCGGCGAGATACTCGATGGAAGCAGTGAAACTTAATAGCTGTCTGGTTTTATAAAAACATCATGCTTAAACCTCTCCGTCTCTCTCTTGCCTTTCTCACCATCCTGCCGGTTAACCCCGGTGAGGTCGAGGACCATGATATGGCCAGCAGTGTTGTCTTTTTTCCTGCTGCCGGGCTGGTCATCGGTGCCCTTCTTGCTGCTCTTAGCTGGTTTGGCCTGGCCCTGGGCCTCAATAGCTTGGCTTTGGCCGTCGTGGTCGTGGGTGGTTCAGCCTGGCTCAGTCGTGGCCTCCACCTCGACGGAGTCGCTGATCTCTGTGACGGTTTGGGCGGTAGCTTTGAGTCTGGCCGCCGTCTTGATATCATGAAGGATTCCCATATCGGCGCCTTTGGCGTCGTGGCCCTGGTCATGGTTTTGCTGGTGAAGACCGCAGGTCTGCATGCCCTTGTTGGCGCCCCTGAAAATCTTCTCTTGGTCGGTATGGTGCCGGCCACAGCCCGTTTTGCCATGTTGGTTGCCGCCTTTAAGGCCTGTTATCCCCGCCAGACCGGCACCGGTCATTTTGTTGTGGGGAGGGTGTCGCTGCCTCGCCTTTGTGGCGCCGCTATTTTTCTGGTGCCGCTGATGTTCTTGGGTTGGCCGGGTCTTGGTTTGTTGGTGGCCTGTCTTCTGCCCGTCTTATGGCTGAGAGTTGCGGCCCAAAAGGCCTTTGGAGGGGTTACCGGTGATGTTCTCGGCGCTGTTATTGAGTGGAGTGAGGCTGCCGGCTGGCTGGCTGCCGCAACTTGTGTTGGCTGGGCGTTGTGAAGGATTATTACCAGATCCTGGGAGTGACTACCTCTTCCAGCGATGATGAGATTCGCAAGCGCTATCGCCGCCTTGCCATGCAGTATCATCCTGACCGCAACCCTGATAACCCTCAGGCCGAGGAGACCTTCAAGGATATTGCCGAGGCCTACGGGGTGCTCACCGACCCGGTCAAGCGTCGCCAGTATGATGCGGCCCGGCGCATGGGTACTGACTACCAGGCCGGGGCTCAAACGGGTGGCTTTGATTACAGCCAGGAGGATATTCTCCGCGATCTTTTCCAGGACCCTCGTTTTCAACAGATGCTGGCCGGCCTGTTGCGCGAGTTCCAACGCTCCGGATTCCGGGCTAATCCTACCTTTTTGAAGCACACCTTCTTTGGCGGCCGTGGTGGCTTTCTGATGGGAGGCTTGTTCTTTTTTGGCTCGCTGGTGGGCCCGGCCCTTCTGGGTTCTCTTAGCGGGAAGAAGGGGGGCGGTGGTCTTCTCGGTAATATCGGCCGGGCCGTTGGCTCGCTGTTAAGCGGGGCCTCCTCGCCGCCAGCTTCTGGCAAGCCCGTCGACCTCGATATTATCTACCATATTCCCGTCAGTGCTGGGGAGTTGCAGCAGGGCAAATGGGTGCAGGTTGTTGTGG
>JBFFIS010000065.1:0-9549 GCA_041556375.1 Desulfurivibrionaceae bacterium
CCAATGTTCTTTTTGATATGTTATAATGGCCAAGAGGGTGAGGGTTTTCCTCTTTTGGGTTTGGGAAGAGAGAGCTGGATAGGGGCAGCTGGAGCCGCCACGCTGAAGTCAGTTGCCGGTGAAGAAACGAGAGGCCTTCTTTTGAGAGAGAAGAGGGCTTCGTCAGGTGCAAGGAAAACAGAGTAGGGGAGGATGAAGACAATGAAGAGATATTTTGAAACCAACAAGCTGATCGCTGCCATAGCCATCAGCGCTGCCGTGGCGTTGCCATCGCTGGCAATGGCCAAGGTGAGCGGGCAATGTGGTAATTGCCACACCATGCATAATAGTCAGGACGGTGCCGCCATGGCCAGTACCGGAGTCTTTGGTTCGACGACGCCGGCTGATGATACAGCCAATGGTTCCCTGTTGCGCTATGGCTGTATCGGCTGCCATACCGGTACCAATGCTGCCGGAGCCGGGCCTTTTGTGCTTGATGCAACGGCAGCGCCAACGACGACAAGTCTGGCTGGCGGTAACTTTTACTGGGTAAATGCTGGTACTGACGCTTCAGGGCATAATGTTATAGGCCTCCCCAGTGGCAATACCGAAGGCACCCTGACTGCTACCCCTGGAGCTGGGGGCGCAGCTAATGTCCCGGCTCCTAATGCCCTGACCTGTGCCGGTGTTACCGGTTGTCATGGCAAGAGAGGCGTGACTGATACCGATGAGTTTGGTGCCATCGCTGGCGGTCATCATGGTTCAGCCGGTACTTCCCTCACTGATACCACCAAGACCTATACCTCCGGTCATGCAACCGATATGTCCGATGCCTTCAGGATGCTGGCCGGTATTAAGGGTATTGAGGATAACGACTGGGAGTTTGGCGCCACCGCGGCAACCAAGGATGGTACCACGGATCATAATCAATATTATGGTGTCGATCGTACCGCCGAGACTGAGGCAGCTGCCGGAACAATTAGTAGTTTGTGTGCCCAATGTCACGGTGCCTTTCATAATGGCGCCGGCAGTGTCAGCTCCACTTTTAGTTCTCCCTGGGTAAGGCATCCTACCGATTTTGACATGGCCACCGCTACCGGCTCCGAATACGCCTTCTATAATAACGGCGACGGCACCAACCCTGCCAATTACAGCGTTATTGCGCCGGTTGCAACTGATACCATGACAGGTGCTGATGCTGACCTGCTGAGCACGGTTAATGTTACCTCGGCTACTGCTGATGGTTCTGCCATCGTAACCTGTATCTCCTGTCACCGGGCCCATGGTTCACCTAATGCGGATCTCCTGCGCTGGGCCTATGATGGTGTTAATGAGACCCATGCCTCCGTTGCGGGTAACAATAACACCGGCTGTTTCATCTGCCATACCACCAAGGATGACGTATAACCGCCTGGTGGGTTTAGCGCCTTTGTAATGAACACCGCATCGACTCAGAATTTTTGAGCCGATGCGGTGTTTTGCTGTACACTGATGTTCTAAAAGTTTTTAATATCTTTTGATATCTCGACTTTCACTAAGGACACGAAGCTTTCAAGCCTTCGTGCATTTGGTGAGTATCGAGAATGGTAGGAGTCTTGTCGCTGGTTGGGCTCAGGCCTGTCAGTTAATGGGGGAATTATGTTGGGAGGAGAGATGTTGAAAGGAGTTAAACAAATCACAGGGCGGGTTGTCGCTCTTCTGCCTGCTGTTGTTCTGGCCTTAGTCTTTCTGATGGGAGGAGTGTTTCCCGGCAGCGCCAATTGGGCTGCCGCGGCTCAGGGGATTACTGTGGTCTCTCCCCCCGATGGTGTCTGGGTCACGGAAAAGCAGCTCTTTGTTGCTGGTATTGTCGCTGATGCTGCCATCACCCAGCTTGACATTAAGGGTGTTAAAAATGATGCCCCGAAAAACAAGATCAAGGTTGCCAATCAGGCCTTTGGGGTGATGATTACCCTGGGTAAGGGCGATAATACTATTACCCTTACGTCCGGCAAACAGCAGAAAACCCTGAAGGTCTACTATCTCCAGCCTGCCGACCTCAAGAAGGGCAAAACTGCCCCCAAAGGTCTCAAGCGTTTTTATGTCCACGGCAACCCGGCTGCTCTCAACTGTAAGGAGTGCCATAAGCTGCGGCGCGGTAAGTATAATTTTAAGCGTATTGTCCCTGCTAGATCGACCTGTACCACGGGTTGCCATACGGACATGGGCAAGAGCGCTCATGTTCATGGGCCGGTGGGGGCGGGTGTTTGTATTTCCTGTCATAATCCCCATGGTTCCTATAACAAAATGGCCATGGCCCGTACCGGTCAGGATCTCTGTGTGGTCTGTCACCAGGCCAAGATAGAGGAGTTTAGTGATAGCGTTATCCACGAGCCGGTTAAGGAGGGTTGTGTCTCCTGTCATAATCCTCACGAATCTGCCATGCGTTTTCAGCTTCGGGGTAATGGTGCCAGTGTCAGCAGCCTCTGTTTTAACTGCCATGAGTCTGAAATCTTCACCAAGAGCCATCGCCATGGCCCGGTGGGTGCCGGCGATTGTATCGCCTGTCATACTCCCCATGCCGGCAAGCATAAAAACCTGCTCATTGCCTCACCTGAAAAGGGAGAGGTTTGTTTTCAGTGTCATAAAGACAGGCAGCAGGAATTCACCATGAAGCATGTTCACGACCCGGTGCAGGAGAATTGTAATAAATGTCATGATCCCCACAGCTCAGAGGTTCGTTTTCAGCTCCATAAAGAGGGCAGTGAACTATGTCTTGACTGCCATGACAAGAAGAGCCCTGAACTTTCTAATGCCATTAAGAATTCGAAATACAAGCATCAACCGGTTGACGAGGGGCGCTGTACCGACTGCCACCGGGCCCATTCTTCCGATGTTAAATCCATGTTGAAGAAAAGTACCGAGGAGCTCTGTTTTACCTGTCATGATGAACTGGCCGACGAGGTGGCCGGCAGTGATTTCCGCCATGGCCCGGTCCAGACCGGTGATTGCATGGCCTGTCATGATGTTCACGGTTCACAAAATAGCCGCATTCTCTCCAAGTATTTTCCTGAGGAATTTTATAAGGAGTACCGCCCCGAGAATTACGAGCTCTGTTTTGGTTGTCATAATAAGGATATCGCCAAGAAGAAATTCACCAAAACTCTGACCAACTTCAGAGACGGTGAGTACAACCTTCATTACTTTCATGTCAATATGAAGAAGGGGCGTAACTGTGTAGCCTGCCATGATCCCCATGCCAGTACTCAGGTGAAACATATTCGCACCGAGGTTCCCTTTGGAGCCTGGTCCTATCCAATATCGATAACCAAGACGAAGAATGGCGCCACCTGTGTTGTCGGCTGCCATGCCCCCAAAACCTATGATCGGAAAAAACCTCAGATCAAACCGAGCCGGTAGCCAAGCAGGGGGGGCGGATTTCTTCGTCAAGAGGATGAAGCCGATGCAACAAAAGTGACAGAAAAGGGAATAGCTGGGAGATGAGACAAGGTAAACAATCCCTCCTGGTTATTCTTCTGGCACTTTTGCTGGCCGGGGTGATTGTGCCTCGGGTGGCAAAGGCCAGCCAGGACCTGTCGGCCAATTGGTCCCACAGTGATGCCAAGGATGAGGTTGCGTCTGATGAGTATTTCATAACCTACACCCTGGACCTGAAACAGGAGGTCACCGTGGTCATGTCCTTGCAGGAGTCAATCCGTTACAGTAGTGGCTGGCGGGAGGAATACGACACCCAGAGCATTGATCCCAGTCTACGCTTCGGAATCAGCAATGACCTGTTTCTCTTTGAACTTCTTGGCGCTGCCAGCCAACAACGGAACTCTGTCGCGGCCGACCAGAAAAGGGCAAGCTGGGAGGCCGTCTGGGGGAGCTCCTGGGATAAGCGTTTCTGGCCTAAGCTGCGGGCCACCTACGGTGAAGATTGGCTTGAGGATGACAATTCCCCCCAATTAACCGATAACGAATCTGAAAATGCGAGTGTGGCTCTGGATTGGGATCTTGAGATCTTTAAGGCCTATTATAATTATAACCACAACACCTTTGCTGATTTTGCTCTTGACCGCAAAAGTTAAACGACTAGTAATTTTGCCCGCCTGGAGGCGGATCATGGCTTCTGGCAAAATCGCCTGACCGTTGGTTTTTCCCATCAGTACTCAGAAACCCGTGATACATCCACCACATCTTTAGGGACCTTGAGCTCTGTCTTGGTTCGCCAGAGTCTGTCCCAGGTTCTCCATGGCCTGGACTCAACGCCCCTCACCACAGCCGGAGAGCTTGCAGCAGTAGCTGCTCTCCATGATGGTGATTTGACGACGGCGTCGTCAGTCTCCACAAACGGCATTGATACCCCGCCCCACAATATTGCCATTAAGGCTGATTTCAAGGTCCTTGACCAGGTCTACCTCTACACCACTACTGATGTGTCGGCGATAGCGGCAGGTTTTACCTTTGCCCTCTATACCAGTGATAATGGTACCAATTGGCAGCTCAATACACTTGTGCAGCCCAAAAGCTATAATAGTCTTGAAAAACGTTTCGAATTTCCGATGGCTTCTCTTAATAACCTCTGGCTCAAGTTGGTTGTCACTTCAAGTCCACTTTCTACAGTGGATTTTACTGAAATAGAGGCCTACAGGCTTGTGACTGGAACTGACGAGGTGGAGTTGACCTCGACCTCATCAAGTATGATTACTGATCTGAATTTAGGAGCCCGGCTCACAGAGTCTCTTTCCCTGGCCTATAGCCTGTCCTATGAGGATGGGGAATATGGCTCCGGGGTTGATTACGAGCGGCAGAATCAGTCAGGCCACCTCAAATGGCAGGCCTTGCCGATATTGACGACTACCTTGGGGATGAATGAGGCCACATCACAGAACGGGGATGCCGATGAATCCGGCAGCCGCTCCTATACCTTGAATTTTGATGCCATCCCCCTGGAAACAGTTGATGTCAATATGGGCCTTACCCGATCTGAGGAGTATCAGGGCTCGGAGCGCCAGTCCGTCAACCATAGTGTTGGTCTCTATACCACTGCAGCTCTTTACCCGGATCTCGATAGCAGTCTTGACATTAATTATAGGCGTCTCAAGCGGGATGACACAGGCCTGCAGACAAAAAAATATCAAGGCTCCCTTACTCTCACTGCTCGGCTTGTCCCAAGGCTGACCGCTGATTTGACCACTGATTATCAGCATGATCTCGGTGATGCCGGCAGCGAGCGTACCGGGGCCGACCTCAGCCTCAACTGGCGGGCAAGCGACATGCTGTCGCTTCATGCCTCCGGAAATAAGGAGTGGCTTGGTAGTGACAGCCAAAGTGAGGGCGCGACTTTGGCCCTTTCTCTTGCTCCCACCGATACCACTCAGTTTTCTTTAAACTATATTTATGCGAAATCGGAAGAGCGGATTAACAAGTACTCCCTGTTTGGCAGTTGGTCCCTCGGTCCCCATTTTACCCTACAGGGTAACGGCAGCTACTCTGAGAGCCAAGGTGAAGAGGAGTGGCAGGTGCAGACGCAATTGGTGGCCAGGTTTTCAATTTTGTAGGCAGATCTTTGGGGCTGCTTGTTTCGCCGTTTTTGAAGATGATCGTATGATAAGGCAGGTATACTTATGAAAAGGATTTTTTGGGTCTTGCTGCTTTTGACCTTCGGCATAGCTGGCTGTGCGGGACGAGGTGGTATAGAGAGCTTTAGCAGGGAAAATGTTGATATCGGTTTTGTCCGAAGTATTGCTGTTCTCCCCCTTGAAAACAACAGCAAGGACGAATATGCCCCGGAGCGGGTTCGCAATATCTCCATGACTCAGGTTCTTGGCCGTGGACTTTTTGATGTGGTTGACAAAGGCGTGGTGGACAGTCTGCTCCATGAGGAGGCCATTAATCCCGGCAAACCACTAGATCGTCAAGCCCTAAGGCGCATAGGTCAGCGTCTCAACGTGCAGGCGGTGATGCTTGGCACTATCGATCTTGCCGATGAGGGCCGCAAGGGGGCGGTTGTCTATCCGGAGCTGTCGGTCACCATGCGTCTTCTCGAGGTGGAGAGCGGTTTGGTGATTTGGCAGGCCAGTGGTCACGAGAGCGGTGATTCGGCTTGGCGTCGCCTCTTTGGCCTGGGCACTGTTGGCCCTTTTGAGCTTACCCTGACCCTTGTTGATAAAATGCTGGCCACTATACCGCACTGAGGTCGCCATAAGGCAATGTGTTACCGTAAAACCTTTATAGCTCCTCTCATAATGATACTCGTGCTGCTTATTCAGGGTGGTTTGTGTCAGGCTGGAGGAGTTGCCGTGCTGCCCATGGAAGATCTGAGCCAGGGGGGCAACGGCTTGAACCTTGCCATCACCCGCCAGGTTCGTGACGCTATGGCCCGCAAAGGTTTTGCCATGGTGGACCACGATGAGGTCATCGCCTTTATGGTGAGAAATCGGGTACGGTGGTTGGGCTATCTTGGCTCACAATATGTCCGCCGCCTCCATGACGAGCTTGGGGTCGATTATCTTCTGCTGGGCTCTGTGAATCAACGCCGTGATAAGAAGCCCTTCACCCTTGGTCTCACCTTGCAATTAATTCGGACCAGCGACTTCCAGATAGTCTGGGCCCACAGCGCTGAGTCATGCGGGGCCGATGAAATAGGCTTGTTGGGGGTGTCTTCGCCTCGGGCCATTGAAGAGATTGAGGACAGGGTGGTTCGCCAGGCCCTGCTTACCGTTCCCGTTCCTGAGGAGCTTCACAAGGGCAGACCCCTTGATATCCACGATAGAATCGAATCGGTTTTTATTGGCCCCGAAATCCTCAGGCCGGGAGAGATGGTCCGGTGCCGCATCAAGTTAAGCTCATCGCCTGCCACTCTTTTCAATACCAGGGTTTCTGTTTTTGTTGATGAGCGCATTGTCGAGGCTGCGTACCAGAAAGACGAGAACAGTTTTGTGGCTTCTTGGCCTGCGGCCCAGAAAAATGATCGCTACCCCGTTAGCGTCGCTATTTCCCAGCCTGGCAGCAGAGATCGCGAGGTCCTGGTCGGCAGTTATCTTGTCGATGGTCAGATGCCGGCTGTGGCCTTGAAGCTTAAAGGCCAAGAGCTTAACGGCATTGTTGTTCTGCAGAAAAATGTGGCCATCATGGCGGTAATGGAACATCCCGAGCCCATTAGCCGCTGGCTGATGACGGTGCGTGACGCCAGCGGTAACGAGATCATGGCTGATGACGGCCGTAATGGTTTACCCCCCCGGTTTTCTTGGTGGGGCCAGTCAAAAAGCGGCGCCCTGGTTGAGGATGGCTTTTATACCATTGATCTTACCGTCTGGGACCGGGCCGGGAACAGCGCTTCAGCCGAACAAGCCATTCGGGTGATCCGCCGGGAGCCCCAAATGCTGGTGGCTATGAAAGAGCAGGGCAAAAGTCTTACCCTCAACCTGGAGTATGATGGTGAAATCCCCTTGGCCTATTGGCGTCTTGAGATCTTGAATCAGGATGGCGATATCATATCGGAAAGCAGCGGTACCGAAGATACCGGGGACCTTGTTGTGTCCCTTGCCGCTGTTGACGGCCGGAATATAAGCTACAGGCTCTATGCCCAGGATATGCTGGGTAATCGTCTGCGCCGGGATGTTGCCGCCATGGTCCCTGTAGACGAGGAAAAGGCAGCAGATGAGGCTGATTTTTTGGCAGAGGCTGAGGGGCACAAGGTGGCGTTGAGGGAGATATGGGCCGAAGATTTTTGACCTTTATGGTCATGGCAGCAGTGGCTCTAGTTGTACTGAACGGCTGCGCCGGATCAAGGCCACATCTTCAGGCCTTTAAGGTGAGTCCCCCTGTCGAGGCCTGTAGTGTCGGGGTTTTGCCGATTATCAACCGAAGCGGCTATAGTCAGGGTGATAGGCTGGTGTACAGGGTGCTTCTCTCCCAACTGGTTAATCAGCGTTCCTGGCGTATGGCCCTTGAGGGCGATGTTCGCAGTATCTATCGGGAGTTGCGTCTCAAACCATGGGTTCAGCCCAGCCCGGAACAGATGCAGATTGTCGCTTCACGCCTGGGGGTAGATATTCTTATAGGCGGCGAAATTTTGGAGATGGAAGAGCAGGTGGAAGCTGAGCGGGTTAACCCCCGCCTTAAAATCCAGCTCCAGGTATATAATGGTAAGGACGGAACCCTGCTGTGGGCGACATACCACGGTAGGCAGGGTACGGATTATCGAAAATTAATGCATTTTGGCCTCAGTAACACCGTAAGCCAGCTTGGCAAAAAGATGATGAAGGAAATTCTAGAATTATGGGAAGAAAAAAAGCTGTTAGCATGTTCCGACTGACATGGTTGGTCCTCTGTACCTTGTTCTTTGTTGGCACTGTCAGTACTGATGCCCGCGCCTGGTTTTGGAATGATTCCGTCCTGCTGACTATTAATGGTGAGGAGTATTTGGTCCAGGATTACCGCGACTGGTGGCAAAACTGGCAGGAAGAAAACATGGCACTGCCTGAGTCTCCTGATGAATTCATTGACTGGCAGCTTATGGCCCAAGAGGGCAGCCGCATGCAGTTGGAAAGTGAGCCCAGCTACCAGCGTAAGGTTGAGACTTTTCTCAAGGTTCGTTCTCTGATGATCCTCAAAAATGAGGAGATTGACTCCAAGGCCAAGCCGCGCCGCCAAGATCTGTGGTCTGTCTATGAAAAGGAATATTGCCCCCGCTGGGAAATAGCGGTTTTTTTCTTTGAAACTGAGGAGCAGGCCGCTGACAAGGGCAAGGCCTTGCGCGTTGGGGAGATCTCTGTTGAGGACCTTAAGGCCTTGCCGGCCAAGGAGGGAGGCCCTCTCTTTTCTGAAGCCAAATGGCTGCGCTATCCTCAGATCAAGGAAGATTGGCTGGCGTCGTTAAAGGGTAAAAAACCAGGATTCATAACGGCTCCCAGGGCCATGGGTAAGCATTTTATCTTCCTTTATTTTGCCGAGGAAAAAGGGCCGGATGAGGAAGATTTCGCTAAGGTCAAGGCGGGCATCCAAGCAAAGGTTAAGGATCAGATCAGTGCTGATCTGACCTATAAGTTGGTGCAGAAGTTGAAGAAGCAATATCAGGTCGTGGTTGATGAGGATTTTTTAGCCACCATCGGCGAGACCCCTCTGGATCTGGAAACCTCGGAAAGGCCCGTGGTCAAGACGACTCAGGGTGATATTAGTGCCGGGGCCCTGCAGGCCATGATGGCCAAAGAACGTCAGTTTCGGAAGCAGTATAACTTCAGCCCTGAAGATGCCGAAAGTCTGAAAAAAAGGGTGGTGGCTAGTATGCTGGCCCAGACCCTGATTTCCTGGGAGGCCATGAATCGCCATTATGAAGAAAATGGGCCCTTTGTTGCAGTTTATCAGTTTTACCGCAAGCATCGGCTCACCAAGGAGATTGAGAAACGTTTCATCCGCCCCAACGCAAAGCTTGCCGAGGGCGAGGCCAAGGCCTATTATGAGGTGAATCAACAAAAATTTTCCTATCCTGAGATGGTTAGCTTCGTTCTTGCCGAAGGGGAAGAGGAGCTCATCAAGCGCATGCGGCAGGATATTACCAAGGGTGAAGATTTTTTCGCCGTAACC